>NZ_MODX01000024.1:0-48253 GCF_001866125.1 Acinetobacter sp. LCT-H3
CCTCTAGACGATAGGGACGTTGCGAGGTGATAGCTATGTTAAGGACTAAGCTAAGCTTTGTCAAAAGGCTTTTTGCTAAAAATGAATTAACAGATTAAACATTAAACAAGAACAAAGGATTAACGTGATTTCTGATTTTAAACTAGCGTATCCATCAGTTTATAGCATCAGAAATCGACATTAAAACCTCAAATTCCCGTCAATTTACAGGAGTTTAAGCAGTGTGGATTTAATGGTCAGGTGTTTGGGATTCGGCCGGTTGACTGGCTGGAACCGTTTGTTCCGCAGGTGCTTCGGTTTTATCTTCACGGTTGACGATATATAGATACAGCATGGAAGGAGCTAAAATCATTAAAACCAGTAAGATCTTTTTTAACATGGCACAAATGCAAGAGATGAAATTGCAGCAATTATAGCCTAAGCAAATTAAAAAGAGCACCTGAGTGCTCTTGTCCATGAGTTAGAATTTAAAAGTGATATCTGCGATAAATTGGCGGCCAATTTCAGAGTACAGTTTGCTTCCACTCACATATAAATTATTGCGGTTAGTAATATTATTGACCGTTAAGCCAAAAATCGCTGAATAATCTTTTGAAACTTTCCAATCATAGGTGGTGCGCACATCCCATGTAAAACGAGGTTTTACATCTTGTAGCGTATAAGTATCGATTTTAACGCTATCATGCACCACTTTGTCAGCAGAGCTCGCTTCTAGCACTTGCTCATAGGTGTCTTTATAGCTAAAGAAGTTGGAAATTTTTAAAGGAAGAGAATCAAAGCCAATATTCCACATGACACGTGCAGTAATCGGTTGATTATAGTTTGATGCAGGACGGTCACCATAAGGCATGATTTTGCCATCATAGGAAATCAGCTCCTGAAGATCTTCTTCGGTAAAGTTTTCCGTATAATCTGGTGCACTACGGTACACTTCCGAGTAATTGACCGCTAAGCCTGAATCATGTTGAGTGCCTTTAAATTTAAGTGGCTCAATCGTATTAAGTTCTAGCGTTACGGTATCATTTTCGCCATAACCGCTGTTATCAAACTCATAAGAATAAGTAAAATAGTCGTTTGGAATATCAGTTCTATTACGGGTGATTTCATCATCATACTGACGATTCACCCATTTTAAGCTGAGATTGGTGTTTTTAAATTGGCTATTAAACCCAAGGACAAATTCATCTGCAAATGGGGTTTTAAGATCCTTGCGGCGTGTATCATTGGCTGAAACTTTTGCTTCTTCAACCCATTCAGAATTTTGATCAGCACGGCTGATGTCAAAATCTAATGAGGTCAGATGTTGACGCAAGTCCGTCATATACGTTGGGGCATTATAGTAGCGGTTCCAACCTGAAGTCAGGGTTAATAATTTATTGGAAAAAGGCTGATAACTAATGCTGCTACGTGGTGCAAAGTTAAGATTATTATTTGATTCATCATAATCAGCACGCACACCTAGACGGGCATTGAGGTTGTTCCAATGAATATTATCTTCTAGATACAAGGCTGCTTGATGATATTGACCAGCAAAGCTGCCTGCTTTGTATACATTACCCTTTTTAAAGTATTGGCCATCAAAGACCATAGGGACTTTATTGTTCAGGAATACAGCCGTGGTATTTTCATCGCAGAGGGGATCATTGATTTGACATTGTTGACCTTTAAGATCAAACATGTTTTGGGTTTTCCCTGATGTCACGCCATAGAAAGTTGAAAAATCTTTGGTACGTTCCCATTGTACATCATCATAATGATAGGTAAAACCGGCGCTGATTTGATGGTCGGTGTCTGCAAATTTAAAGTTATTAAATACCGCATCTAACCCATAACTCACAGAAGATTGTTTTAAATCAATATCTGCAGAGGTTGCACCTTCCCATACTTTTTCAGTATTTGCCCAGTCTTTGCTCCCTGCTGCATAAATCCAGTTCACACCGCGATCAGATGATGATTTACGTGCATTGTCAATTTGCTGGTAATTGAGCTGGTGTATTAATTGTCCCCAATCTTGTTTTTGTTGCGTCTCTGCGAAAATCAAAACTGATTGATTATTGGTGCTGCTGTGAGAGTTACGACGTTTGTCTGCGTAAGTATTGTCTTCCAAATCACCTAAAGCGAAACCGAATTTCATACTGGTGTCTGCATTTGGATCGACATACAAGGTTCCGCCGACATTGGTATTACGTTTTTCTTGATCAATTTGTTTTGGTACAGGTAAGCCACTTTCAATAGGAATTGTTGATTGACGTTGTGAAGCATAGAGGTCGAAGCCATAAACCTCTGAAAGCTTAGCAAAAATATTGGCACTAACACCTTGGCGAACATACTCTTTTTGGTTTGACTGGGTTGATGCACCTTCAAAAAGTCCTTTGTCTGCATCGGTTTTTAAGTGGTAGTGGTTCCTGTCACTTTCTGTATAGTCATAAGTGATGCTACCATGGACTTTGCCAATTTCAGATTTAGGCGCACAGGTTTCTGCCTGAACCACACCACCGGTGAAGCCACCGTGTTTTGCACTAATGTTGCTGTCTAATACTTTTAAATTACACAATAAATCGGTGTTGATTGCCACACCTTGTGAACCGCCAGACACTGCACCGTAGTTGGTTGTTCCTGAACCAGCAGGGTCGAGGTTATTGCTGTTGCTGACGCCATTGACCACAAATTTATTATTAAATGATTGTGCACCATGAATCGAAATTTCAGTCGGTTTTAAATCAGCTTGTGAGCTGGCTGCCATATGTTCATTGCTAAACTGCACATTCGGATTTACTTTTAAAAAGTCAGTAATATTTTTAGAGCTATTCGGCGTCTTTTCTAAGTCTTCTTTTGAATAAATGGTTTTTCCAAATTCATTTTCTTGCTGAACTGCAATAATAATCGTGTTGAACTTAACCGTAGCTTCATTAAGGATGGATTCTTGATAATTTGATTCTTCTGCAAAGCTAGAGGTTGATAATGTTGTTAGAACTGCAATAGAAAGTGTTGAATAAGCAAAACGCATGAGAAGGGTTGAATCTGTAAAAGATAATGAAAGTGATCATCATTAACTTTGGTGTAACAATCAATAATAATGAGAATTATTTGCATTAATAGGTTTTTTATGTGTGCGGAATTTAATCGACTTAAATAGCTGAATAATAGAAATAAAAAGACAGAGGAAAATAGATGGCGTCCCTACGGGGATTCGAACCCCGGTTACCGCCGTGAAAGGGCGATGTCCTAGGCCTCTAGACGATAGGGACGTTTAGAAGATGGCGGTATCTTATTGATCCGCCACCAAAGTGTCAAGCAGGTGTGGGGTGAGTTTGTTTAAAATATAGCAAAACAGTTCAGCTGTCTTCTGCGTGTCGTATAACGCAGAATGGGCTTCTTTGCCATCAAACTCGATACCGGCCTGAATACAGGATTTTGCCAGTACGGTTTGACCAAACATCACCGCGCTCAAAGTCACTGTGTCGAAGACAGAAAAACTATGAAATGGGTTCTGGTTTTTGGTTCCTGTACGTGCAATAGCTGCCTGTACAAAGCCTAAATCGAAATGGGCGTTATGACCGACCAGAACGGCATGGGTACAGTTTTGCTGGCGGCGTACTTCATTGACAGATTTAAAAATACGTTTAAGCGCAGTTTTCTCATCTTCGGCCATTGCAATACGCATCGGATTAGAGGGATCGATCCCAATAAAGTCCAGCGAACGGCGGTCAAGGTTTGCCCCTTCAAATGGATTGATATGTGCATGGTGAGCAGGGCCCGGCACAAATTCACCTTTCTCATTAAAAATAATAGGAATGGCAGCGATTTCCAGCAAGGCATCAGTTTGTGCATTAAAGCCCGCTGTCTCTACATCGACAACAACAGGCAGGAATCCACGGAAACGTTGACCAATGACTGGGAGAGTTTCATTTGTCACACTTTTCTCCATTGAATGGTTTTACCCGCATATAACGGAATAATCTGTTCACCATCCAAATAGTCCAGACTCTCAGGAATCACTTGATCTTGTTTTACCAGAGTAATGGTATTGGTATTGCGAGGAAGGCCATAGAAGTCAGCACCAAAGTGGCTCGCAAAACCTTCCAGACGGTCAATTTTGCCGACCTGATCAAATGCCTGAGCATAAAGTTCAATTGCAGTGGGCGCACTATAACATCCTGCGCAACCACATGCATTTTCTTTGGCATTTTTTGAGTGCGGCGCACTGTCAGTTCCGAGGAAGAATTTTGGATTCCCACTCGTTGCGACTTCCAGCAGAGTTTGCTGATGCGTCTGGCGCTTTAAAATCGGCAGGCAGTAGAAATGCGGTTTCACCCCGCCAACCAGCATGTCATTACGGTTAAACAGTAAATGTTGTGGCGTAATTGTTGCAGCCACATTACGGTCCTGTTCCAGGACAAAGTTTGCCGCTTCACTGGTAGTGATATGTTCAAGCACCAGCTTCAGCTTCGGGAACTGTTTTAATAATGGAGAAAGTACTTCGTCCAGGAAACGTTTTTCACGATCAAAAATGTCGACATGGTTATGTGTGACTTCGCCATGTAGCAATAAAGGTACCTGATGTTCTTCAAGCTGCTCAATTACTGCATACACTTTAGAAATATCGCTTACACCGCTATCCGAATTTGTAGTCGCACCAGCAGGATAAAGCTTGATGGCATTCACATACTCAGATTCTTTGATTTTTTTAACTTCGGCAGGTGAAGTATTGTTGGTGAAGTACAACACCATGCGTGGATCAAAGTTGCAGCCTTCCGGCACATGCGCCATGATGCGTTCACGATAGCTGTTTGCCTCTTCCACGGTTTTTACTGGTGGAACCAGATTTGGCATACAGATTGCGCGGGAAAATTGTTGAGCTAGATCAGGAACAGTACGTTTAAGTGCTAGACCATCACGTAAGTGAGCGTGCCAGTCATCTGGCTGGAGAATCGTAATCGTATTCAAGGCGAATTCAATCAGAGAAATAATATGAATGATAATGCATCTATACCGAAAATGGTAATGTGAAATACTGACAAAAGATGCATTAACTATGAATTAATTTAAAAAAGTATGTTATTTTAAAAACACTAAAAAAATTACATACATGCTTGCCATGGAATATAAGTATAATTTAGCAAAACTGCAGGATCAAAAGGAAAAAGTCGAAGAGCTTATTGCTGGGCAGAAATTGAGCCGAGTTTTTCCTCAACCGCTTGAAGATGAATTCTGGACCAAAAATCTGGAACGTGCCCGTAAGCACACCGATCAGTATGTCTGGGCAGGATTATTAATCTATTTTGTCGGCATCCTTATCCTTATTCCTACAGATTACTGGATCATCGATAAACAATATTTTGTACATGATTTTGTATTGTCTTTAATAGGTATTATTAATGGCGGAATTAGTTTATTTGTTTTCTATTTATTCTCAAGTTTAGAACGCTTAAAACCTTTTTTTCAGCCTGCTTCACTGGTCTTGATATTCTGGGCACTGGTTTCAACTTCATGTCTGACTATGTCTATTCAGACCGCAGCCTTGCAACATCAATCCATGGCAATTGTCACCATTATTTATGTGCTGGGTTATATCCTTACTGGTGTCAAGCCGATTCAGATGATGATCACTGGTGTATTGGCAGCTGGAACTACGATTATTTGCCTGACCCTGGTTGGGGCTAACTTTAATCTTTTGGTATTTGGCCGAATTCTGTTGGGAAGTTGCCTGCTCGGTTTTGTTATTAGTCATATGATTTTTGCACGTGAACGGATGATTTTTCTTTATTCCATGCGGGCGCGGATCAGTGAGCAGATTCACCGGATTCACAATACCGAGCTGTTACATCTGAGCCAGCATGATGAGCTGACCAAAATCTCGAATCGCCGTACCTTTGATGAAATGCTGGAAATTTACTTTTCTACCGCTCAGCGTCAGGAAAGCTCTCTGGCTATTTTATTTATCGATGTAGATTTCTTTAAGAACTATAACGATTTTTATGGGCACCAGAAGGGTGATAATGTGATTTCGACCATCGCCAAAACTATCAAGAATGCGATCCGGCATATGGACTTTGTTGCGCGTTATGGAGGTGAGGAGTTTGTGGTGCTGCTTCCAGAAACTGATGCACATGGGGCTTATGCAGTATCTACCAATATCTTTAAAGCAATTGAACGTCTGGAAATACCACATGAAAAATCTTTGGTATCCAAGCAGATTACGGTAAGTCTAGGCATTACGGTTTATCGCGGCGAGCAAGCCATGACCAAAGATGAATTACTCGGCATTGCAGATCAGGCACTGTATCGTGCCAAGCAACTGGGGCGCAATCAGATTTATTATCAGAGCATTGCTTCGGCAAATTCAAAACCGCTGCATATCAGTTAAATTTTTCCTGAATTACAGACAATAAAAACCGCGCAGTTTGCGCGGTTTTTTTGACACAACTAAAACTTAGTTTTTGTCTTTTAATTGTGGAACAGCTGAACCGGTACCCACTGCAAGTAAACCCGCACCTGTGTAGATACCCAGTTTCGCACGCGTATCCGTAATGTCCAGGTTACGCATAGTTAACTGACCGATACGATCCATTGGTGAGAACATAGAATCACCTTTCTCCATCGTTAAGCGTTCAGCTTCGTATGTCAGGTTTTCAGATTCAGTGTTCATAATCGTGTAGTCATTACCACGACGTAGTTCTAAAGTTACAGTACCTGTGATTGCTTTAGCAACCCAACGCTGAGCAGTTTCGCGAAGCATAAGCGCTTGAGAATCGAACCAGCGACCTTGGTAAAGCAGACGACCCAAACGAAGACCGTTGATACGGTATTGTTCAATGGTATCTTCGTTATGAATACCCGTCACCAGACGTTCATAAGCAATGTGAAGCAGCGCCATACCCGGAGCTTCGTAAATACCACGAGATTTCGCTTCAATGATGCGGTTTTCAATCTGATCCGACATACCAAGACCGTGACGACCACCAATACGGTTCGCTTCAAGAATGAACTCTACTGGATCTTCGATACGTTGACCGTTGATTGCAACAGGGAAACCTTCTTCAAAAGTGATCGACACTTCTTCAGGTTTGATTTCAACGTCGTCTTTCCAGAACGCAACGCCCATGATTGGCTCAACGATTTTGATACCAGCATTCAGGTATTCAAGATCTTTGGCTTCGTGAGTTGCACCCAACATGTTTGAGTCAGTTGAATAAGCTTTTTCTTTTGACATTTTGTAGTCAAAGCCGTTGTCGATCAGGAACTGAGACATTTCAGCACGGCCACCAAGCTCGTCAATAAACGTCTGGTCTAACCACGGCTTGTAAATTTTAAGCGCAGGGTTAGTCAACAAACCATAACGGTAGAAACGCTCGATGTCGTTACCTTTATAGGTTGAGCCATCGCCCCAAATGTTCACGTCATCTTCTTTCATTGCGGTAACAAGCATTGTCCCTGTTACTGCACGGCCCAGTGGCGTTGTGTTGAAGTAAGGAACACCACCAGTTGAGATGTGGAACGCGCCACATTGAATTGCAGCAATACCTTCTAATGCAAGCTGTAAACGGCAGTCGATTAAACGTGCTTTTACTGCGCCATAGGCTTCAGCTTTCTTTGGAATGGCATCGTAATCATCTTCATCAGGCTGACCCAGGTTTGCAGTATATGCATAAGGTTCTGCGCCTTTTTGTTTCATCCACAACAGGGCTGCTGAAGTATCCAGACCACCAGAAAAGGCAATACCAACTTTTTTGCCTACAGGTACATTCTGTAAGATAGTTGCATTATCAGACATTGTTAATCCTAACGATAGAATAATATAGGCACCACTTATATTGGTGGCCAAAGAGAATTTTGAATGCAGATATTGTAACACCTTTCAAATGGCAAGTTTTCGCAAAAAAAATGCAAAATCTAAAAAATAGACAAAAAAATAAACAATCTAATGCAAAGAGAGCTATCAAAAATGGCCTTGAATTGGCCAAATCCAGGGTTTTAAAGCGGGCTAAGACTAAAGTTCTATAGGCTTCATTTTATTTCAACCTTTGCTTCTCTCGACCTGTTAAATACCGGATGTTGCTTAGCTATCACTTATATTGAATTCCATCTTTTAATATAAAAATTGGTCATACCAATTATATTTTAATAAATTAGCTATTGCAGTATTTTAAATATTTCATTAACTTTGGCTGAATAAAAGACCGAGATTGGTCTGTTTAATGCTAAATTGGTCATACCAATAATCTTTTGGACATGTCCTGTAATGAAATAACAAACAAGCATTTCAAGGAGTAGAGAATGCTTCAACAGTGGCAACAAATTTACGATCCAATCGGAAATATCTGGATTTCCAGCGCGATCGCCCTCATTCCAATTGTATTCTTTTTCCTTGCTCTTGCTGTTTTCAGAATGAAGGGCAGTGTAGCAGGAACGATTACTGTGGCTTTGGCATTTCTGGTGTCAATGTTTCTCTACAAAATGCCAGTCACTATGGCATTGGCTTCCATGGTCTACGGGTTCTTCTACGGCTTGTGGCCGATTGCCTGGATTATTATTGGCGCCGTATTCCTTTACAAGATTTCAGTGAAGACCGGTCAATTTGACATTATTCGCTCATCGATCCTGTCATTAACCGAAGACCAGCGTTTACAAATGTTATTGGTCGGCTTCGCTTTTGGTACTTTCCTGGAAGGTGCTGCAGGCTTTGGCGCACCGGTTGCGATTACTGCTGCATTATTAGTAGGTCTTGGATTTAAACCGCTGTATGCTGCGGGTTTATGTCTGATTGTGAATACTGCACCTGTGGCTTTTGGTGCGATGGGGATTCCGATTATTGTCGCTGGTCAGGTATCAGGCGTAGACACCATGGAAATCAGCCAGATGGTAGGACGTCAGTTGCCAATCATGGTACCCATCGTACTGGTGTGGATTATGGCAATCATGGATGGCTGGCGTGGTGTGAAAGAAACCTGGCCTGCAATTTTAGTCGGTGGTGGTTCTTTTGCCCTGGCGCAGTTCCTGACTGCTAACTATGTAGGTCCTGAATTACCCGATATCACTGCAGCGATTGCATCTTTGGTGAGCTTAACGGTATTACTCAAGTTCTGGCAGCCAAAACATATTTTCCGTTTTGATAATGAAAAACAAGTCGATAGCAATATTGCTTTGGCAAGCCAGCAAAAATATAGCATCGGTCAAATTATTAAAGCGTGGTCGCCATTTGCGGTACTGACTGCCATGGTAACTTTATGGAGCATCAAACCCTTTAAAGATCTGTTTGCCAAAGATGGGGCTTTAAGTGATTTAGTAATTTCCATTAAAGTGCCTTTCCTGCATCAAATGATTCAAAAGTTGCCGCCGGTGGTCGCTGAAGCGAAAGATTACGACGCGATCTATAAATTTGACTGGTTATCGGCGACGGGTACAGCGATCATGATCGCTGCAATCATCACCATCATTTACCTGAAAATGAAACCGAAAGAAGCTGTAGCGACCTTTGCTGAAACAGTAAATGAGCTGAAAACACCGATTTACTCAATTGGTATGGTATTGGCATTTGCTTTTATTGCCAATTACTCAGGCTTATCGGCAACCTTGGCATTAGCCTTGGCACATACAGGACAAGCATTCACGTTCTTCTCACCATTCCTGGGTTGGGTCGGTGTATTCCTGACAGGGTCTGATACTTCAGCAAACGCATTGTTCTCGGCTTTACAGGCAACTACGGCTCAGCAGATCGGTGTACCTGAAGTATTACTGGTGGCTGCGAATACCAGCGGTGGTGTAACCGGTAAAATGATTTCACCACAATCGATTGCAATTGCCTGTGCCGCAGTAGGTCTTGTCGGTAAAGAATCGGATTTATTCCGCTTTACCGTAAAACACAGTATCACCTTCACGGTGATGATCGGTATCATTATCACCTTACAAGCTTATGTGTTCCCATGGATGATTCCATAACACCATACTGAGGGCGATGCAATGAAAGTCTCTGATAAAGTCGTACAAAGTCTGCGTAATCTGATTGAAAAAAATCATATGCAGGTCGGGGACCGTTTGCCCGCAGAACGTAAATTATGTGAACAGTTAGGTGTGTCGCGCTCTTCGTTGCGAGAAGCGCTGCAGCATCTGGTTAGTCAGGGCATGCTGGTGAGCCGTGTTGGTGCCGGTACTTATTTGCAGGAACTGCCGAATCACTGGTCACAGCATCATATTGTGCAGCCTTTAAGTGACCTGATGGATGTCGATCCTGAATACCGTTTTGATGTTCAGGAGTCTCGTCTGATTCTGGAAGGCGGTACAGCCTGGTATGCGGCACAGCGCGCCACACCCGATGATA
This sequence comes from Acinetobacter sp. LCT-H3, assembly GCF_001866125.1. Taxonomy (NCBI): domain Bacteria; kingdom Pseudomonadati; phylum Pseudomonadota; class Gammaproteobacteria; order Moraxellales; family Moraxellaceae; genus Acinetobacter; species Acinetobacter sp. LCT-H3. The sequence continues at coordinate 10,319 of NZ_MODX01000024.1, forward strand.
TAAAAAAAATCAGACAGTGTTATGACCAGATTGCGCACTATCAGCTGTTGGGTGATGACGATGAGGCAGCTCGCGCGGATGCCCGTTTTCATCTTGCCATTGCCGAAGCATCGCATAATGTGGTGCTGATCCAGTTGATGCGCAGTCTGTTCGACCTGCTGCAATTTAATGTGGTACTCGGACGACGCAAGGTCTATTCCGAGGCCCACCGTTTTGATCAGTTGCAGGACCAGCACTTTAAGGTGATGGCCGCAATTGAGCGTCAAGATCCAGAAGCTGCACGTCAGGCAGTTTGTGGACACATTGAGTTTGTCATTCAGCAAGTACGCACGATTGATGAGGATGAAGCCCGTCAGCAGCGTATGAGCCGATTAAACAGGATCTAAATTATGATTATCTCTTCTGCAAATGATTACCGTGAAGCCGCACGACGTCGTCTTCCACCATTCCTGTTTCATTATATTGATGGTGGGGCTTATGCAGAATACACGCTGAAACGCAATGTAGAAGATTTATCAAAAGTAGCGCTGCGTCAACGTGTCTTGAATGACATGTCAGCACTAAGTCTGGAAACTAAATTATTTGATGAAACCCTTTCGATGCCGGTGGCTTTGTCACCTGTAGGCTTGACCGGTATGTATGCACGCCGTGGGGAAGTACAGGCAGCAGTTGCGGCAGACCAAAAAGGTATTCCATTCACCTTGTCGACGGTATCTGTGTGCCCAATTGAAGAAGTGGCACCAGCGATCCAGCGCCCAATGTGGTTCCAGCTCTATGTCCTGCGTGACCGCGGTTTTATGAAAAATGCCTTGGAACGTGCCAAAGCTGCGGGTTGTTCAACGCTGGTCTTTACCGTGGATATGCCAGTGCCGGGTGCACGTTACCGTGATGCGCATTCTGGCATGAGTGGACCAAATGCAGCGATGCGCCGTTATATGCAATCTTGCATGCATCCACACTGGGCCTGGAATGTTGGCTTAATGGGTCGTCCACACGACTTGGGTAATATCTCGAAATACCTTGGTAAACCGACAGGCCTTGAAGATTATATCGGCTGGTTGGGTGCCAACTTTGATCCTTCTATTTCCTGGAAAGATCTGGAGTGGATCCGTGACTATTGGGATGGTCCAATGGTGATCAAAGGGATTCTGGATCCTGAAGATGCTAAAGACGCTGTGCGTTTCGGTGCGGATGGCATTGTAGTATCCAACCATGGTGGTCGTCAGCTAGATGGTGTGTTATCCACCACACGTGCCTTGCCACCAATTGCTGATGCGGTAAAAGGTGAACTGAAAATCCTGGTCGACTCTGGTATTCGTAATGGTCTGGATGTGGTGCGTATGCTGGCAATGGGTGCGGACACCTGTATGCTCGGTCGGGCCTTCGTTTATGCATTGGGTGCTGCAGGCGGGGCAGGTGTCAGCAACCTTCTTGATCTGATCGACAAGGAAATGCGTGTGGCCATGACCTTAACAGGTGCCAAGACCATTGCTGAAATTACACAGGATTGTCTAGTAAGGCTTGATCGCGAAATTTCACAATAAAACCAATCAGGATGACCACTCTAAATCGTGGTCATCCTAAAGTAATTCGGAACAACAGAATTGCTGCTATTTCATCTATTCAAGATTAAAAATCCAAAACATGCTTATGGCTGATTTTATAAAAAGATAGCCATAAAAATGAAACGGGGCTCTACTATGCAAAACTCATTTGACGCTACTGCGACCTTAAACAATCTGGTCGCTGTGGTCGGCCAGCAACATGTGTTAACGGACGATCACGATACTCGTCTGTATCGGCAGGGCCGGCGTTATGGTTCAGGTGAGGTGTTTGCGGTCGTCACTCCAGGTTCATTACTAGAACAATGGCAAGTATTGCAAATTGCTGTTGCAGCAGACTGTATCATGATTATGCAGGCAGCCAATACCGGTTTAACTGGTGGTTCAACGCCGTTTGGTGAATATGACCGTCCAGTGATTGTGATGAGTACTCGCCGTCTGACAGGTATTCAGGTGATCCAGGAGGGTAAACAGGTTGTCTGTTTGCCGGGTGCAACACTTGATGCACTGGAAAAACAGCTAGTGCCATTTAACCGTGAACCGCATTCGGTGATTGGTTCATCCTGTATTGGTGCTTCGGTGCTGGGTGGCGTATGCAATAACTCCGGTGGAGCCTTGGTTCGCCGGGGGCCGGCCTATACTGAACTGGCATTATATGCGCGTGTGAATGAACATGGCGAACTGGAGCTGGTGAATCATCTCGGTATCCATCTGGGGCACAGTCCGGAAGAGATCCTGAAAAATCTGGAACAGAAACAATATAATGAGCAGGATATCCAGCAGCAGGAACATCGCTGTGCTTCCGATCATCGTTATAGTCAGGATGTGCGTCAGGTCGATGCTGATACTCCGGCACGCTTCAATGCCGATCCAAGTCGTCTGTTTGAAGCCTCTGGTTCTGCTGGTAAAGTTTGCGTATTTGCCGTGCGTCTGGATACTTTTGAAAAGATTCCAAGCCAGGTGTTCTATGTTGGCACCAACTCGCAGGATGATCTAACAGAAATCCGTCGCTTTCTGCTCAAAGATCTGCCAGGTCTGCCGATTGCTGGAGAATATATTCACCGTGTGGCTTATGACATCGGTGCGGAATATGGCAAAGACACTTTTATGTTCATTGAAAAATTTGGTACTGCCAAAGTGCCTGCCGCATTTGCCATGAAAGACAAGGTTGATGGGATATTGCAGAAAATGGGGCTACGTGGCTTAAGTGACAAAATTCTGCAAATGATCAGTAAAATGCTGCCATCACATTTGCCAAAACGCATGAACGAGTACCGTGATCTGTATGAGCATCATCTGATTCTCAGAATTGAAAATCAGGATGTGGCACAGGTACAGGCCTTCTTTGAAGGCTACTTTAAGGCCCATCCTGGCGGGAACTATTTTCTCTGCACCGAAGACGAAGGACGTAAGGCATTTCTGCACCGTTTTGCCGTAGCTGGTGCAGCAATTCGTTACCGTGATACCCATTTAAGTGAAGTGGAAGATATTGTGGCGCTGGATATTGCGCTGCGTAGGAATGACCGCCAATGGGTAGAAACCCTGCCACAGGAGATGGAAGAGCAGATCTTACATAAACTTTATTATGGTCACTTCCTGTGCCATGTATTCCATCAGGATTACATTGTAAAAAAAGGGGTTAATCCGCTGAAAATGGAACATGCCATGTGGAAGCTGCTGGATGATCGTGGTGCGGAATATCCGGCTGAACATAATGTAGGGCATCTCTACATTGCCAAACCGGCATTAAAAAACCATTACCAGAAGCTGGACCCGACCAATAGTTTTAATGTCGGTATTGGGCATAGCTCAAAGCTGAAATACTGGAAATAAGCAGAAAAACTGGGAATAACAACAATAACAATATGATCTGGCCTATCTCATGCAGTGCTCGCACTGCATTTTTTTATCTGTAAAACATTGGAAAATACAGGTTGTACGAATGTTGCAATAGATCGAAAAACTGCTGATTTAAATCCATTCTTGGGTTTTAATATGCCAAGTAGAGATCATTACCTGGTCCTGATACGATAAAACTAACAATAACAATTTTTTAGGAATCTCTTATGAATTCGAGTATCACCCCGCCCCAGCTGCCACGACTGCATGAGCGTAATCAGACTTTGTCTGTATTGCATGGCATTTATGCCGGCCTGTTGATCTTTAGTGGCGCAGTATTTCTTTATCTTGAATCTCAGCAAAGAACCGCTTCAACCATCAGCCTGGGATTTATCATTCTATTAATGCTGGTATTGATCTATTTCAATGTTCAGGCAGCTCTGAAAGTTAAGAAAGGTCAGGGCGAGGGGCGTACACTTTCCCGAGTTATGGCGGTGCTGATGCTGTTGAGTTTTCCTGTAGGAACAGTACTGGGGGCAATTGCATTATGGAAAAGCTCGGCGAAACAGTGGGAGGCCTGAGTTGACCTGAGAAAGCAATAATTTTGTGAAAATGCCATAAACAAAAATAAAAAACACGCTAGAGTAATATGCAACAAGTTGCAAAGCCATCATCAAAGGGAATAGCCATGACAACGACTCGTTATGCAAATATTTTAAAACCGCTTCATCTGGGATTTACCACGATTAAAAACCGGGTGGTGATGGGTTCAATGCATACCGGGCTGGAGGATCGTTTCTATAATTACCCCAAACTGGCAGCTTATTTTGGCGAGCGTGCCAAAGGTGGGGTAGGTCTGCTCATCACGGGTGGTATTTCTCCAAACCGTCAGGGCTGGTTACTGCCTGCAGGCGGGACCATGAATACCTTGGGAGATATTGCTCCGCATCGACTGGTAACTCATGCCGTGCATAAGCATGGTGCCAAAATCCTGTTGCAAATCCTGCATGCGGGCCGTTATGGCTACCAACCTTTTGTGGTTTCAGCGAGTCCAATCAAGTCCCCGATTTCTCCTTTTAAACCACGACAGCTTTCAGAAAAACAGATTCTGGCTACTATTCAGGACTATGTAAAAACTGCCAGTCTGGCAAAAAAAGCCGGCTATGATGGTGTGGAAATCATGGGTTCAGAAGGTTACCTGATTAACCAGTTCCTGAGTCGTCATGTTAATCAGCGTAATGATCGCTGGGGTGGTTCGATCGAAAACCGGATGCGTTTTGCGGTGGAAATTGTCAAAGCGATTCGGGCCGAGATTGGTGAAAAATTTATTATCTGCTTCCGTCTGTCTTTACTGGATCTGGTACATGATGGTAATACCATGCAGGAAGTCATTACCGTCGCTAAAGCATTAGAGAAGGCCGGAATTACTTTACTCAATACCGGGATCGGCTGGCATGAAGCACGTATTCCAACCATTGTTACGTCTGTGCCACGGGCTGCTTTCGTCGAGTACACTGCAGAAGTAAAGAAAAATGTTACTGTTCCGGTGATCGCATCGAATCGTATCAATATGCCAGATACTGCTGAAGAAATCCTGGCATCAGGGCAGGCGGACATGGTGCAAATGGCACGTCCTTTACTGGCAGATGCTTTCTGGGTTAATAAAACAGCGACCAACCGTGTTGATGAGATCAATACCTGTATCGCCTGCAACCAGGCTTGTCTCGACCATACGTTTAAAAACCAGCGTGCTACCTGTTTAGTGAATCCGCGTGCTGGATATGAAACTGAACTGGTTTATGTCAAAACCAAAAAACCGAAACGGATCGCCGTTGTGGGTGGTGGCGTTGCAGGTATGTCAGCGGCAACGGTGGCTGCCGGACGTGGTCACGAGGTGACCCTGTTTGAAGCGACGAACGATGTCGGTGGCCAGTTCAACCTGGCCAAAGTAGTGCCTGGTAAAGAAGAATTTCATGAGACCATTCGTTATTTCAAGGTTCAAATAGAAAAGACAGGGGTTGAATTACGTCTGAATACCAAGGTCAATCGTGAACAGCTGGAACGTGAAGGTTTTGATGAGGTGATTGTGGCGACGGGCGTTGTACCACGCGCCTTGAAGATTGCGGGTAGTGATGCGCCACAGGTCTTGTCCTATACCGAAGTGTTGAATGGAGCATCTGTCGGAGATCGAGTTGCCGTGATTGGTGCAGGAGGGATTGGTTTTGATGTATCTGAATTTTTGCTAAAACCGCCATTGCAACCCCAGCCAATGCCTGTAGAGGAATGGAAGCGTGAATGGGGAGTAGACCCAAATCCAAATTATGTAACTGAAGGAGGAATGCAGCCTGCGGAGGTTGAAGCACCAGTCCGGGAAATTTATCTGCTCCAACGTAAAACCACACCACTTGGTGCTGGTCTAGGGAAAACCACAGGCTGGGTACATCGTGCACAATTGAAAAAACATGGTGTACGCATGCTGCGGGGTGTGCAGTATAAGTCGGTTACTGATGAAGGCTTATGGATTGAAGTGGATGGACATGACCAATTGCTACGCGTAGATACGATTGTGGTATGTGCCGGTCAGGAATCAGTGAAAGAAATCATGCCAGTTGAAGGTCAAAAAACTATAGCTAAGTATCATATTATTGGTGGTGCCAAACTGGCGGCAGAGCTGGATGCCAAACGCGCGATTCGTGAAGGTGCTGAACTGGCAGCCAGATTGTAAGGATTTGATGAAACTATATGCAGTTGATTGCATTCACTGTAATTTTCACTTGTCAGGTGAGAAAAAGCTCCGTATGATGGCGCACATGGAAGCGTGGCAGAGCGGTTTAATGCACCGGTCTTGAAAACCGACGAGGGCTTATACCCCTCCGTGAGTTCGAATCTCACCGCTTCCGCCAGATACGAAAAACCCCAGTCAATGACTGGGGTTTTTTTATTGCCTGGATATTTTGAATGCGGAACCTGAATCATTAAATTAAAGTAAAAATTAGAATGTGGGGGACATATAAACGACTGAGATAGATTGACAGTGATAAAGTAGATAAAAAGTGCCAAAAGCTAAAACTTAGACCTTTTTTGTGTGGTAAATAGGATTAAACGTGGTTTGAGTTAATTGAGCGCTATAACCACTATAGAGGTTAAAAAAGCAGAACTTCATCTGGACAAAATAATAAAGCTTTCAGCTGGCGAAAATCTTGATCTATGTATTGATACTGATCCTCATGGGAGCAAGTGCTCAAACTTAAATAATAGAAAATAAAACTTCAGCTTTAGGGGGAAATTAAGAATTTTATATTTGCATGATTATTAGAGTCTTTCATAAATTATGTTTAATCACTATCAAGACAATTCCTTCTCCTTATAGAAGATTTGCGAAACAGGCTCCTTAGGAAGAGCTTTCCACCCCCTCATCCTGTTGCGAGGCAGTGCTTCTTATCCCAAAGAGAGAAGGCACTTTTAGTATCCATTTAAAGATAAATAGCACGATCATTTTTTGATTTATAAAAGAGATCTATTAAATTCAAATTAATTTTGAATATATCGTCGAATTTTGATGGTCAGTCCTACTGGCTGACGCTGCTGAAATCCAAGGTGGTATTGATAATTACCTAGCAAGCTTTTAACCAATGCCAGTCCCAGACCATGGCCGTGCTGCTGAGCAGATTTGCGCCAGAAGCGTTGTCCTAAATGTTGAATATCCTCGGCTGTAAGTTGTTGTCCATCATCTTCAATCACCAGGCCATCAGTCTGCATAGAAATCCAGATATGGGCAGCTTGTGCATGTAGCAGGGCATTTTCAAGCAGATTTTTCAGTACCGTATACAGCACAAATTCAGGTAGTTGAATTTCACCCAAGCTGTCCCAGTTCACCTGTATTTTTTCATTCATTTCTGGATAGCGTGTACCTAAGTCTGCAAGCACTTTCTCAAGTGTGGGGTGAAGCCAGATGGTCTCAGTCATTTCCTGGAGACTGTTTTCTGATTGGGTCAGCAATAAAAGCTGTTCGAGTAACAGCGTATAACGTTGGATACTCTCATTGGCCTGCTGCAAATTGTACTGAATGGATTCAGGCAGGTTCTGCTGCTGACCGATCAGCTGGGCCAATTAGACATGGGTTTTAATTGCGGTCAGGGGACTGCGTAACTCATGTGCAGCATAGGCACTAAAGGCTTTCTCCTGTTGCAGACTGTCATTGAGTTTTTGAATCAACTGCGTGGAATTGTTGACAAAAGGCTGTACTTCCTGAGGGATGCTTGCAGGCTTGAGCTGCATTAAAAAATCTGCCGCCTCTGAATAGCTAAGGTCTTTCTGGTTCAGGTATTGACTGAGCTGATCCAAAGGCCGGAACTGTCTGCGGATAATAAAGATGATCAAGGCAATACAGATCAGTAGTGAGAAGACTAAGGGAACCAGTACGGACTGTAGAATCTGCTGTAGTAAGGTATCCCTCAAGAACATGCGTTCTGCCGCCACCACCTGAATATCACCACGACGCAGGACATAACTGCGCCATTCCGTATCACCCTGCTGCCAGGTGCTGAATCCTTCTGGTCGCTGGCTTAAATTTTGGGGGGCACCGCGTGTTTTGGCAATTACCTGATTACCTAACGAGATGTCAGAGCTAAAAAGCGAGACTTCACAGGCAATTAACTGGTTTGCATCATCATTCTTGGCTAATTTTGATAAGGTTGCATCCCCCAGACTATCTAGCGGTAATTGCTGAATCAGCCGGGCAACCATTTGCGCAGATGCCGATAAGCGTTGATCCAGCGTGTCTTGTAAACGCTGTTTCAGGTCAATATACAGCCATGAAAATACCGCACTCCACAGCACAATAAACACGGCCAAAAGACTCATGACCAGACGCCATTTCAAGCTGTGACTAAACATGACGATGCTCAAACGGTTTGAAAATATATCCCACACCGCGAACGGTTTGAATCAAGTCTGGATGCAGTTTTTGTCTCAGGTGATAAATGTGTACATTCAGGGCATTGCTCTCGATAGCGTCCTGAAAACCATAGAGCTTATCAATAAGCTGTTCATTTTTCAGGATCTGATTGGGGTGGCTCATCAGGGTTTTCAGCAGGCTGAATTCACGGCGAGATAAATTCACGGCCTGGTTTTGATAGGTCACAGTCTGGGTATCCCGGTTTAGAACCAGTTCATCAAATTGCAGTGTATTCGAGGCAAAGCCGCGGTGGCGACGGGTGAGGGCATGAATCCGGGCAATCAGTTCCTCCAGCTCAAAAGGTTTGGTCAGGTAGTCATCGGCACCAGCATTCAGGGCCTGAACACACTGATCGGTCCGCAGCCGCGCCGTCAATACCAGTACCGGGAGATCAATCTGGTCGCGTCGCCAGCTATGCAGCAACTCTAGGCCATCCTGATCTGGCAGGCCTAAATCCAATAAACACAAATCGACTGCACTATGCCGGATAAAATAATCTGCAGCACGTGCGTGACTGACATGCTCCACTGAAATATTCAGATAGTTCAAAGCAGCACAAATGCTCTGTGCGATATAGGGATCATCCTCAACCAATACAATAAACATAGAACATCCTGATCAAACTGCCATTATTTTATAAATGATTTGCGCTGTTAATGTTGCCTTAATTTTAGTTTTTCAATAATGCAGTCCTAACAGGAGGAGAGCAGCTGGATGTTGAAGTGGATATTGGGTGCCGTGATCGGCGGTGGAATCATGACGGGAACTGCATATGCAGATTTTTTACCACCAGATCAGGCATTTCAGTTTCAGGTGGTTTCTACAAGTCAGGATCAGGTAGAGCTTAGCTGGAAAATCGCAGAGGGTTATTATCTGTATCATGACCAGCTTAAAGTGTCTCATCAGCAGACCCCAGTTAAGTTGGCACTGCCCAAACCCGAAGACAAAGACGATCCCAATTTCGGTTTGACCCAGGTGTATTATGGGCAAGTCAAAACCAATATGAATGTGCAGCCCAACCAGCAGTTTGTGGTGCAATGGCAGGGCTGTGCAGAAAGTGGTTTATGTTATCCGGTGCAACGTACCACAATAACAACTGATGCAGATGGTTTATTTCCAGCGCAAAACTTAAGCAAGCCTCAAAAGCTGCTGGTCAGCACTACACAGCCAGAAGCAAACAAACAGATTCTGACTGCTCAGAAAGATGAGCTCCAAGCTATAGAGCAAACTCCAAGTACAAATCAAGCGCTGGCTGAAGAAAAGGTAGAGGAAATGCAAGTCGCTGCAGTTTCTGAACCTGTGGTGCAGCCTGAGGTGGAATTAACAGAGAAAAATGACCCGCCTATTGCAGACCCTAAAAATCAAACTTCGTCAGCAGGCATGAATAGCCAGTGGAACAATGACCAGTATTTTTTAAGTCTGCTGTCAGAACAAGGTCTGTTAATTAATGCTCTGATTTTTCTCGGGCTTGGCATTTTGCTGGCATTTTTACCGTGTTCTTTACCTTTAATTCCAATTTTAACGGGTATTCTGGTCCAGCAGCACCGGGGCTACCGTGCTGCACTGATTGCGCTGGTCTTCGTTTTGGGTATGGCACTGGTCTATGCGGTCATGGGACTTGCTGTGGCACAGCTCGGTTACAGTTTTCAGCGCTGGTTTCAAAGTCCGGTATTCATCAGTATTTTCAGCATTCTGTTTGTTTTGTTCGCACTTAATCTGTTTGGAGCATTTCAGCTGTCTTTACCCCAAGGAATGTTACAGCGTCTGGATCAATGGCAGCAAAAGCAGAAGGGTGGCACGCTGATTGGTGCCGGTCTTATGGGCATGATCGCGGCACTGATTGTCGGGCCATGTATGAGTGCGCCGTTGGCCGGTGCCTTAATCTATGTGTCTCAGCTCAATCAACCGATGCTGGGAGCCAGTTATCTGTTCGTCTTAGGCTTTGGGCTGGGCTTGCCGCTATTTATTGCTGCCGTATTTGGGTCCCATCTTTTACCCAAACCTGGCATATGGAGGGATCGCCTGAAGTTTAGCTTTGGCTTTGTCATGCTGGCGCTGGCCTTGTATTTCGCCCGTCCACTATTGCCCGGCATTTTATACCTGAGCCTTTTGGGTGTGGTACTGATCACCTGTTCAGGCTACTTCTTGTTCAAGATGCTGCCTCATGTGCATCGGTCTGTATCGAAAATAGTCCTGATGCTGCTCAGTGATGTGCTGGTCTATGCAGGAGGTATGCAACTCTATCATGTCTGGAGCCAGGTACAGGTCGCCCATGTAGAATCACGGCTTGAATGGCAGAGAGTCAGTACAGCCGCACAATTGCAACAGGTTTTAGCTAAACATCCTGCACAGCCGGCGGTGATTGATGTCTATGCAGACTGGTGTGTGGCCTGTCAACCGATTGAAAAGGAAGTGATTCCACGTAGTGATGTCCAGACGGCTTTACAAAATGTGGTTCGTATCAAATTAGACCTGACCCACTATCATCCAAGTCAGGATGAGCTGCTAAAAGAATGGCAAATCCTGGGTCCACCTACTTTTATATTTTTAAATGCAGCGCATCAGGAACAGCGGGACTTGCGTTTGGCCGGAAGCTTTAGTGTGGCACATTTACTAGGTACATTGCAGCAACTGCAAGGGGAGCAACCATGATGATTTCCAGTGATGCACTGCATCTGGGACCTTTGATGTTGCCCTGGACACTCTTAATTGTTACCACTGGCTTGATGCTTTTATCTGCCGTTTTGTTTGGATTAGCCAGAAAGTGTTCATGGTCTAAACAGCAGCTTGGACAAAGTCAGGATTTGCTCTGGAGCAGTTTTTTGCTGGGGATGCTGGGTGCACGTCTTGTTTTCGTTCTGCTCAATGCCGAGCTGTATTTTGCAGCACCCATCGACATACTGAAAATCCAGGACAAAGGTTTCCATTTATGGGGAGGGGTGCTGATTGGTGCTTTGTGGTATGTCATTCGAAACAGACAGTTGCAGACCCGATTCAAAGCCATCTTGTTGATCATCTTTGTACTCTGGATCGGGCTTGGACTCGTATTCAAATCCAGTCTAAAAACTGAAGCAGCGTTTCCTGATCTAGCCTTTGCCGGACTAGAACAGGAGCATCTGGGTACAGACAAGATTCCACTCAGCCAGTTCATTGGCCAGCCCACGGTAATTAATTTGTGGGCGAGCTGGTGTCCGCCGTGTCACCGCGAAATGCCAGTGTTGGCCAAAGCAGCCGAGCAGCACCCTCAAGTGAATTTTGTCATGCTCAATCAGGGTGAGGAGGTTGAAACTGTAAATGCCTATTTAAAAAAACATCAGTTTCAATTTAAACATGTCCTGCTGGACCCGTATGGTGAACTACCCCAGCAGCTGAATAGTTTTGGCCTGCCAACGACGCTGTTTTTTAATGTTCAAGGCCAGCTGGTCGAGCGGCATATGGGGGAACTCAGTCCGGCCATGTTGCAGCAATATTTAAACAGAATTTCAGATCAACCTTAAAAAACGAAAGGACTTAGTATGAACAAAATTTACCAAGTGCTTGGTGCAGGCATGTTCCTGATCATGAGCATGCACACACAGGCAAATATTAAACAGCATATTGAAAAACAGGGTTTTGTGTTTGTAAAACAGATTCCGGCACCGCAAGGAATGACCGGCTGGGTAGGGCATGAAGACCAGTATTCCAATACGGTATTTATCTCCAACGATGATAAATACTATATCAAGGGCGAACTGTTTGATGCACAAGGGAAAAGCCTGTCCAATGAGCAGATTGAAAAGCATATGAAAAAAGCGGTATTGGACGATGTATGGAAAACCCTGGAAAAATCGACCTGGATCCAGGATGGCAAGCCAGATGCACCACGTGTGGTCTATGTCTTTTCCGATCCGAATTGCCCATATTGCTATAAATTCTGGCAGGCGGCCCGGCCTTGGGTCAAATCAGGCAAGGTACAGCTGCGTCATATTCAGGTCGGTGTGATCCGCGAAGAAAGCCGTGGCCAGGTGGCAACATTGTTGATGTCGAAAAATCCAGCGGCAGTTTTTAACGATATGAACAAGAATAAAGGCAAAAAGCAGCTCAAGAAAATGGAAAAGATTCCTGCCGAAATTGCTGCAAAGATTGATGCTAATCAGGCCCTGATGGGGAAATACGGCTTTTTCTCCACACCGTCGATGGCCTGGAAAAACAATCAGGGTGAATTTAAATCTACTCAAGGCCTGGCGATGGATGTCAAGGAAATTTTTGAACAATAATATTTTAACTGCATGATAGAAAAGTAATTTTTACTTAAAACATCTATACATGATAGGGAGGCAGATTTACATTGGTGGATAGGCTAAGCATGAAGAGCAGATAAGAAATGTCAAATTTGGATGATCCACGGGTACTGCTTGCTTTGGAACGAACCGCTCTGGCGTGGAACCGGAATGGTTTGGCATTAATTGCTTTTGGTTTTGTGATTGAAAAATCCAACCTGCTAGTGCAACTGGTGGACCCAGACACTTATGCACAGAAAATAGCTTATTCACAATGGCTGGGAATTGTGGTGATTGTATTTGGTATGTTGGTGAATTTCGCCTCAATCCTGCAATATCGACGGGGTTTGACATCACTGCGACCGCCGGAATTTATTGAAGGTTATTACACCCAGTATCCCGTATGGCTAAATCTGTTTACTGCTTTTAGCGGACTGCTTCTGATCATTTCTTTTTGGCTGCACTAAGAAGAGGGCTGGGCGCAATACAGCTCGTACAGCTTTTGCATCAGGCTCAAGACCTTGGGATCACTCAGACGATAGAAAATCTGTTTGCCCTCACGTCGGGTGCCAACCATGTCGGCCTTACGCAGTACAGTCAGCTGTTGTGAAAGTGTAGGTTGATGAATATCGGTAGATTCTTCAATTTCCTGAACATTCATTTCTCCGTCGACTAAGATACATAAGATTTTCAGACGATCAGGATTGGCTAAAACTTTTAGGCATTGGCTGACGAAATCGACCTGTGAAAAATCAATTTTGGCATTTGCAGCAATCATATCCATAGATGTCCTCGAAACCTTTGATGTAGCCCGTGCAGTTTACACAATTTACCATAAAACTTCTTGATTATTATTTTATATTATATAATATAAAAAAGTATATTGTATAGGGATTGATTCATCATGCATGACTTCCTCATCGCATTTATTGGCGGTTTAATGCTCGGACTTTCAGTGGTCGGCTATCTTTACGTCAATGGCCGTATTGCAGGAATCAGTGGTTTGGTTGGGCAGGTATTAAACCCAAAAACCGTATTTAAAACGCCTGCGATCTGGTTTTTATCAGGCTTGATCATCACACCGTTTATTTATGGTCTGTTTGTACAACCTGAAATTGAATTGAATGCCAGCCCATTGATGATGATTGTGGCAGGTCTGCTGGTAGGCTTTGGGACACGTTTGGGTTCGGGCTGTACCAGTGGTCACGGAATTTGTGGCATTAGTCGGCTGTCTAAGCGTTCTATTGTCGCGACGATGACTTTCATGTTTGCAGGTTTTGTCACCGTTTATATTATCCGTCATATCACAGGAGCATTCTAAAATGAAAAATGTGTTTGCCTTTTTATTTGGTGCCCTGTTCTCTGGGGGTCTGATGGTGTCAGGCATGTCTAATCCGGAAAAAGTACTCGATTTCTTGGATCTGTTTGGGGATTGGGATGCCAGTCTGGCCTTTGTCATGATGGGCGCGATTGCAGTGGCCTTTATTCTTTTCCAGAAAGCAGTACGTAAGGCTCAACCGAAAACAATATTTAATGAGCCTATTGATTTGCCTAAAAATAATCAGATAGATAAGAAACTGATTACGGGTGCGGTTTTATTTGGTGCAGGTTGGGGGATTGCGGGCATCTGTCCGGCACCAAGTTTCACCTTGATCGGTTTGGGTCACTATCAAGTGCTCTATTTTGTTGTAGCAATGCTGGTGGGTGTATGGATTCACCGTAAATGGTCAGGAGCTTAACTATGCAAGACATTTCAATGGAAAAACAGGTACAACAACCGGTTGTGCAAGATTTCTTTGAAGAAAACACCAATACCTTCAGTTATGTGGTGAGTGATCCTGCAACCGGACATTGTGCCATTATTGACAGTGTCCTGGATTATGATGTGGCCTCGGCCAGCACATCGACTACACATGCAGATCGTATTATTGCCTATGTTAAGGCACAAAATTTAACTGTCGAGTGGATTCTGGAAACCCATGTTCATGCAGATCATCTGACAGCAGCACAATATCTCAAGGCAGAACTGGGTGGAAAAATTGCCATGAGCCAGAAGATTTCTGTGGTACAGGAAACCTTTGGGGCGATTTATCATCTGGACATGAAACAGTTTAATGCCCTGCAGCCATTTGACTACCTGTTTGAGGATCATGAGCATTTCAAGATTGGTGAAATGGATGCCTATAATATTCCTACACCAGGGCATACACCGGCCTGCCTCAGCTATGTGATCGGGGATGCGGTATTTGTGGGGGATACCCTGTTTATGCCGGATTATGGTACAGCACGTTGCGATTTTCCGCGTGGCAGTGCATCAACCTTATTCGATTCGGTACAGTCACTGTATCAGCTTCCGCCTGAAACTCGGATGTTCTTGTGTCATGACTATCTGCCTTCAACACGTCATGACTATGTCTGTGAAACAGATGTACACACCCAGAAAACCCAGAATATTCATATCCACGAAGGCACCAGTAAAGCAGAGTTTGTCGAAATGCGTCATCAGCGTGATGCCACTTTAAGTATGCCGAAACTGATTTTACCGGCGATTCAAATTAATATGAAAGCAGGGCAGTTTCCTGAGCCTGAAGCCAATGGTGTGTCTTATTTGAAATTGCCATTGAATTATTTTAAATAATTTTAAACTGCTGCTTCTGTAAGCCCTGTAAATACAGGGTTTTGTTGTTTATAAGACTTGATTATAAAAGGAAGGAAAATGTCAGCTCATTTTATTTCCTTCCTATGCTTCACCTCATTCTGTGCCACACTACATTTAAGCATCGGAGGAAAAGAGCAGCTTAGTCTTGATATATTAAAATAAGTATTTAACTATCCTAAATAATTTTAAAAACTTAACATGACCTGAATATGAGTTCCCTGATCTGTAGACAGGATATTCAGTGTACCATTCGCACGTTGAGCACGTATTTTCATACTTTGTAGCCGTATATGCTTGGTTTCTATAATACATTCGGGATCAAAACCGACGCCATTATCCCGAATATTCAGGATTAATGCCTGCTCTGTCTGTTCAAGCCTGATACTAATCTCGCTTGCCTGACTGAACCGTACCGGGTTTATCGGAGCGCAGTATAGCCAACTAGATACAAAAGCATTCCGCGAGTCGGCGTTAGAAAGTACAGATCCATTGGCTTTACAGTATGAAAAAACGAGTGTCTATAGTGCGCCGTTATTCATCGGTGCGCAGTTTGACAAAAACTTTGTCTTTAGCGAAGGCGTGATTCAGCCATATGCCCGTTTTGCATTCAGCCATGAGTTGTCAAGCAAACGAGAAATGGATGCAAGTTTTGTTTCTGCACCAGGTTATGTCTTTAGGACACAAGGTGGTGAACCACAACGTAATAGTTTTGATATGAATGTGGGCTTTAAGATGACCTCGATTACCAATCTGTCAATTTTTGGTCAGTACTATGGGAAGTACGCTTCATCAAGTTCGAGTGATCAAGGTGGAAGTATCGGTTTAGAGCTGAACTGGTAAAAAATGATTTAATAAAAAACCGGCATAGGCCGGTTTTTTATTAAATATAAATCTTTAAAATATCAATAAATTACTGAGATAAATTTTCTGAGTATTTACCCATTAAATAAAGAAATTTTAATGACGACAATATTATTGTTTGACTTCAATTTTCACTAATGCCAAAGCAATCCTGTCCACATGCTGATAGGCTGGTTGTTCTAATTCTTCTCCAAAGATGTCCGGGTCAATCTCTTCATAAGACCAGCTGATATTTTTATACTGCCTCATTAAGTTTTCTAAATGCTCTACAAAACGATTACCATCCTGAGTGACGGTAACGCCTGTATATAAGAATATACATCCCCGCGGATTCAGATGCTGGATACCTTCTTTAATGATGCGAAAAGAGAGAGCATTGCCATCTAGCTCATCACCGCCATGCCGGTATTGACGTTGATGTGGGTCGATTAAATAGGGGGGATTGGCAAAAATCAGGTCAAACCGGCCTTGCAGATTTGCAAATAAATCACTCTGTACCGGATGGATTTTTTTTAAACCAGCAAAGTCGATATTCATTTGACTATATAACAGGGCTTTCGGATTAAGATCCGCGACAATCAACTCATCATAATCTGGAAAATATTTTGCGATACTGATGGCAGCTGCCGAAGTACCACAACATAATTCAACCGCGCGTTTCAATGGATCAGATCGACTCGCTAAATATTGCTTCAAGTGATAGGCAAAACGATAAGTATCTGGGCCAAAAAATACTGCATCCTGTTCTATGGTCGGAAAGGCAGAGTGAATAAATAACGCATTGTTGAGAGAAGCTACCCGTACCTGACTTAAATACAAGTTTTCCTGAATTTTGAGAAGCTGATGTTCTTCGAGTATGGAAAAAAGCGCAGGATCAAGATCTGTTTTTTTAAATCCAAGATTCCAGCCAAATATATCCTTTAGCGTAATTTCTTTGTTTACATCATTTTGTTTACGATCCAGAATCCGTTGATGAGAAAGTGGGGTAATTGCAGTAAATTGATAGTCTTGCTGTTTTAAGAAATTCAATAAATAAAGTAAAGCCTGCTGTTGGCTGGTTTTTATATCTAAGATCTGGTTCATAAGGATTTTCTCTTCTGATTCTTAGAAAATATTAAGTAATCATTCTGTTGCGCTCATAATAAAAAATGACTCGAAGGATAGCCATAAGAATAGGTTGAGTTTCTTCGTACGTGATAGACAGGTACTTAAAATGAATAAGCTTAATAATCGCTGAAAATGATAAATACTTAGGTAAAGAAGTGCTGTGGATTGGTATTATTTATTATTATCTGCAATTTTGCATAGAGAGAAATAAGTTCACGATATAAAAAATAAAGGCTATTCACCTTGCAGATGAATAGCCTTTTAGAACTAAAATTGATAAAAATCTTAGTCTTTGACTTCCGGCAAATCAAACCAGATTACTTGAGCATCATCCAGAGCTCTCATATCCACTACATCCAGAAAAGCAATTGCATCACCTGCATTTAGGGTGTATTCGGCAATCTGTACTGAACCTGAAATCACATGCACATAGTTAATATGCTGAGTGGCTTTGATTGCTAAAGCCTGATCTTTTTTGATCACTGCGGTTTTCACTTCAGCATTCTGACGAATATGCATCGGTGCGTTATCATTTGGTCCACAAATGAGATGCCACTGGTTAGGTTGTTCACGTGGATCCAGCTTAATTTGCTGATAGTTCGGTTGTGCATCATGTTCGTTTGGAATGATCCAGATTTGTAGCAAATGGACCTGTTCATCACCCTGGTTCATTTCACTATGGCGAACACCTGTACCGGCACTCATCAGTTGCCACTCACCCGCAGAAATCCCGCCGTGATTGCCCATGCTGTCCTGATGGGTAATCGTACCTTTAAGTACACAGGTCAGGATTTCCATATTGTCATGTGGGTGTTGACCAAAGCCTTGGTGACCATCGATCAAGTCGTCATTAATCACACGCAGTGCGCTGATACCCATATATTTAGGGTTATACCAGTTACCAAATGAAAAGCTGTGTTTAGATTCTAGCCAGCCCATTTTGACATGACCACGGTTTTCGCTTTTATGCAGGAAAGCATCCATTTTTCATCTCATCTATTTTTTTAACATGATCTTATCTTAGCGTTGTATTTATTTTATAAAAAGCCTATCCATGCGACAGATCATTGCAGTTTTGCAACGATCTGAATTTTATTGAAGCATAAAAAAAGCCCACTCGAAAGCGGGCATTTTTTATATAGAACTGATTATTCCAGGAAGCGGACAGTTACACCGGACTTCACTTTACGGCCAAGATCATTGGCATCCCAGTTAGTCAAACGGATACAACCGTGTGAATAAGACTTGGAAATCATCGATGGATTTGGCGTACCATGAATACCAAATGATTTCTTGCTCAGACCAATCCAGATATTACCGACTGGACCATTCGGGCCAGGTGGTAAGGAAAGCGGTTTGGTGTTATTACCTTGAACAAAGTTAGAAGGTGAATAGCTATAATATGGGTTACGCGCCACACCTGTTACTTTATAAGTACCTGTTGGAGAAGGCGTGCTGGTATTACCAATACTTGCCGGGAAAGAGGCAATCATTTTATTTTTGCTGTTAAACAGATACAGCTGTTTGGCACCTTTGTGCGCTACAATCAAATGAATGTCTTCTGGCAGGTTGTTACGGACATTGGCAACCAGAAGTTTTTGTCCTGCTTTGCTGAAGTTTGCTCCCGGATTGAGCTGTTTCAGGAACGCTTCATCCATGTGGAATTTTTCAGCAAGCATTTCCGACATGCTGGTGTAGTACAGACCAGGCATTTTAGCCTGTAGCGCATAATCAGATGGAATTGATTTTGCCAAAGGTACTTTCAGATCTTCTGCTGAAATCGTGTATTCAACAAATGCAGGCTTAGACGCTTGCAATTCTATCAGCTTATCCCAAGTTTCTTTAGTCAATGTACCGGTCGGCTTGATACCATTCATTTGCTGGAAAGAAGCCAGCGCTTTCAGGGTATTTTTACCACTGGTTCCATCAATTGCACCTGGCGAAGCATGAGCATTGTTCAGCATGACATGTGCACGTGCGTAAACAGGGAACTGACCTTTACCGATGTCTTCATACCATTCAGCATTATTCAGACCATCTAGCGTCCAAGAGGCTTTATTGGCATGAGCAGACGTGCTTTTAGCGGCTGCTGTTGGGGCAGCACCGATATCCGCATTTTGATCTTCAGCTGCCTGCAGGCCATCCAGGGTCTCAGAAGCCTGAGTAAGATCGCTTTGTTCCCGAGCTGAAATAGGAGTATCTGTAGATTTGGCTGCTGATGCTTCTGTAGCAAGCGGATCGATCGGGTCTTGAACCGTAACATCGGTCGCTACTTTTTTGGGATTTAATGGCTGTTCAGTAGCAGAAGCAGCGAAGGCAGTACCTGCAATAATGCAACTTAAACTCATTGCGAGCATTGTGCGAACGAACATGTAATTCAACCTAATTATTCATAAACTATTTAAATAACGTAATAAGTATTACAGAAAAACTATGGAGATGCAGTAGTTGTTTTGTGACACCCTTAATTCTTCACTTATGATGATCGATTTTTAAAGTAATGTGAAGTTATTAAAAATGGAGGCTTTTTGCTATGATGTCCTGAATGTCAAAGATTGATGGTAATGTGAATGACGACCTTAAAAAATGATCGTTTTCTGCGTGCATTGTTGCGTGAACCTGTAGATACCACACCCGTATGGATGATGCGCCAGGCAGGCCGTTATTTACCAGAATATCGTGAAACACGTGCCAAGGCAGGGGATTTCCTGTCTCTTTGCAAGAATACCGAATTTGCCTGTGAAGTGACCTTGCAGCCGCTGCGCCGTTATGAACTTGATGCTGCCATTCTATTTTCGGACATTTTGACTGTGCCGGATGCATTAGGTCTGGGTCTGTATTTTGAAGCCGGTGAAGGTCCTAAGTTTCATAAAACCGTACGTACCGAGCAGGATGTAGCGAATATGCCAGCATTTAATGCCAAATCAGATCTGGACTATGTCATGAATGCGGTTACTACGATCCGTTCAGCATTAGGTGGACAAGTTCCCTTAATTGGCTTCTCGGGCAGTCCATGGACACTGGCGACTTATATGGTTGAAGGTGGTTCCAGCAAGGATTTCCGCTTTACCAAACAAATGATGTATGCACAGCCTGAAGTGCTGCATGCATTACTTACACGTCTGGCAGATGCAGTAACGGATTACCTGAATGCTCAGATTGATGCAGGTGCTCAGGCGGTGCAGATTTTTGATAGTTGGGGTGGTGCACTAGCGCATCGTGAATATATCGAATTTTCACTTAATTATATGCAAAAAATTGTCGCAGGTTTGCAGCGTGAAAAAGAGGGTCGCAAGATCCCTGTGATCCTGTTCACCAAAGGTGGTGGCCAGTGGCTTGAGCCAATGATAGCAACGGGTGCAGATGCTTTTGGACTGGACTGGACTACGCCATTGAATGTTGCCCGTCAGACTGTTGCTGGTCGTGCAGCACTACAAGGCAACCTTGATCCTGCAACCTTATATGGTTCTCCAGACGCAATTGCTAAAGCTACCCGGCTGATGCTGGACGATGCATATGCTAATGGTGAAAAGACCGGTTATGTGGCAAATCTTGGACATGGCATTACACAATGGGTAGATCCAGCCCATCCTAAAGCGTTTATTGATACCGTGCATGAGTACAGCGCTAAATATCTTTAGGATGTAAACCTTGATCGACCTACTCAAATCAGGGTTTGAATTTTCTTATAAGGCAGCATCGGCTGCCTTATTTGGGATCTTACTCCTGCTGGCTTTTGCTTTTAGCGCTTCAATGGGGAGTGAACTGTTTTACGGCTTCTACCGTTATGACTACCTTCTATTTTATGCTCTGGTGATTCAGGTCATTCTATTGTATGCCAAATTAGAATCCTGGCCAGAAGCCAGAGTCATTGCGCTATTTCATATTCTGGCGATGGTGATGGAAATTTTTCTAACCCATCCTGCGATTGCTTCCTGGCATTATCCACAACCCGCCATTTTCAAGATCTTAACCGTCCCGTTGTTTGCAGGATTTATGTATTCAGCGGTTGGCAGTTTTTTTGCGCGTTCATTACGTCTGTTTCAGGTCTCTTTTAATCACTTACCTGGTTTTGCCAATATGATGGCACTGGCCGTGTTGTCCTATATTAACTTCATGAGCAAGTTCTTTATTCCAGACTATCGTATTCTTCTTTTTATCTGGAGCGCGCTGATCTTCTGGAAAACTCAAATCCGCTTTCAGCTGAACCGGCATTCCTTTCAGTTGCCGATGTTACCGGTCTTGGCTTTACTGGCCTTTATTATCTGGATTGCAGAGAATATCAGTACCTTTTACCAGATCTGGCTCTATCCAAGTCAGGTAGAAAAATGGCATATGGTCGGCTGGGCAAAATTAGGTTCCTGGTACTTGTTATTATTGCTCAGTCTGGTTCTGGTTATGAAGATTTTAGGGGTGCGTGATTCTAGAGGAAATTGGCAGTTGAAAGCTTCTTCATAAAATTAATGTTTTCTTTGGTTAACATGGACGTTTTTGACATTGCGTATCGATCAGCTTCCAGCTAATCTGCTTAATGTGTAATATAAATTACATAATTATATCAATAACAAAGATGCAGAGAATAACCGGAGAATAAGTATGTTGAAAAAAATTATGCTCGCAGCAGTATTAGCGACTGGTTCGAGCCTGGCGATGGCTGACAATGATGTTGGTTGTGGTGTCGGTAGTCAGGTGTGGGCAGGTCAGTCAGGCATTATTCCTAAACTGCTTGCTGGTACTACAAACGTTCTGTTTACTAACCAATGGCTCGGGATTACTTTCGGTACCTTGGGTTGTAGTCAGGGAGGAACAGTCACTGCACAAGTTGTGACGTTTACCAATGAAAATGCGGAAGCATTGGCACGCGATATGGCTGTTGGTGAAGGTGAAAGCCTGAATGTGCTTGCAGAATTGCTGAATATTAAATCTGAAGATAAAGCACGCTTCTTTACTTTATCCAAGCAGAATTTCTCTGAAATCTATTCAGAAGAAAATCAAAATACTTTACAGGTTTTGAGCTCATTACAAAACGTGATGGCTAAAGATGAAGTGTTAAAATCTTACATCTAACGGATCCTTAAAAAACCCTGCTACTGGCAGGGTTTTCTTATGACTATAAAAACCAAAGAATACGTTGACTGAATGAAATATGCTTTTTTACTCATAGCTTTGCTATCGAGTCCCGTAAGTTTTGCTACGACCGTTTCCCCAGATATTCAGCCTTATCTTGATCAGGCGGTACAGAAGCAGCTGTTTAAGGCGGAAACCTGGCAGCGTTTAATGTATGCCAATAGCAAAGGTCAGAGTGAGGTCAGCTACTCTGGTTATTTTCTGGCAGAGCAGGGAGGAAGTAACCTGCAACAGGAAATGCAGCAGAATATACAGGCATTATTTTTAGCTGCTGCCCCCAATCAGTCCGTGCGCTGCAAGTTTCCCGCACGTAGTCACTGGCTCATGCAGCAGTTAAATATCTCTGAGCAGCAATTGCCTGAGCTAAGTTGTCCTGATCTTGAACGCTGGATTGGGGAGGTGAAGCCTTATAAAGCTACCCTGATTTATGCGACAGATTTTATGGGGAATCCGAGCTCAATGTTTGGGCATACTTTGCTGCGTCTGGACCCTAAAGACCAGCAGGAACTCAAGCTGATTTCTTATGCAGTCAATTATGCAGCGACTGTAGACAGCAATGATAACTGGTCCTTTGCCTGGAAAGGCCTAACCGGGCAATATCCGGGTGAATATTCACTGATGCCTTATTATCGCAAAGTCAAAGAATATGGCGATTTTGAAAGCCGGGATTTATGGGAATATGAACTTAATCTGACGCCTGAAGAAACCACTTTTCTGGTACAGCATCTGTGGGAAATGCAACAGGTCAATTTCCCTTATTATTTTATTAATGATAATTGTTCATATCGTCTCTTAGGTCTGCTCGACTTGGTCCGACCTGGACTGAATCTGCAAAAACAGTTCGGTACGACCGCTATTCCGGTAGAAACCCTAAAAGTTGTAGAGCAGCAGGGGCTGATTCGGGAAAAAATCTATCGACCCGCCCTCGAAACCCAGTTGCTGGCTCAATCGCGCCAGCATGGTAAAATTCTGGCAAAAACTGCACATCAGGTCGCTTATGCAGAAACTGCTAAGATGTCTGAAATCTTGCACAACTATCCTGCTGAAGATCAGGCCAAGATACTGGAAATGGCCTATGATCATTTATATCTGGATTTTCTGCGTCAGGAAGTAGATGAAGCATTTGCCCAACCACGCTTTCGCAAGTTATTGGGATTAAGAAGCCAGCTGGCCATAGAGAAACAGCGTCAGCAGCCAGAAACTCCAAAAGTAGATCCGACACAAAGCCATCATGCACGTAATTTCGTATTTAAAGCTGGACAGGTACAGGATCAAACTGCGATTCAGTTAGGTTTCCGTCAGGCTTATCATGATCTGATGGATCCACAAGGCGGATTACGCACAGGCACTCAATTATTATTCCTCGATGGTGCACTGCAATACCGTGATGATCGTATCAAACTGGAACATCTGGACCTGTTAACAGTTAATTCTTATAACCCGATTCATGCGTTTAAGGTTCCGTTGTCTTGGGGTTTTAATCTGGGCTGGAAACAGGAAGCTCTTGACCGGGAAGGAGGGTTCAGTACTGAACAGCAGCATGGTGTAGCCAATTTTCAGGTACAGGGTGGCTATAGCTGGGCTAATGCCGAACGTGAACATCTATGTTATGTGCAATTACAAACACATGTGCAGGCTGGTAAAGCCCTTGATGAGGGCTGGCGCGCAGGTCTGGGGCCAACCGCGGGCTGTCAGAATATCTGGACGGACCGAATTAACAGTCTGGTACAGATAGAGCTCCCTTATTGGCATGACAGTCAGCAATGGATGCTCAACCTGAATACAGAACTGCAATATAGCCTAAATATGCAAAATGCCATTCGGATTGGATGGCAATACCAGCAGCAGGGGAGTCTGGACTGGCAGGCATTGCATTTACACTATATTCGTTATTTTTAAGTGAATTTTCGAGTAAAATCTCTAAAATTTACTGATTTAAATAAAAATAGAAGTTACAAAAATATAAGGATTTTGTGGCTTTTTTAGATGTCGTTTCATCAAAATTATAGATGTATGGGGTAACGATAGCTTATAAATTTGATATATTGTTCACCTAATTTATTGGGGTGTTTGAGTATGGACAATGAATGTATGGATATGCTAGCGGGACAGTGGCAGCATATATGCCAAAATTATTCATTAGATGATTTAGTCCATACCTTCCAGTTTATACAGGATAATGCCCTGATACTGGTGGAAGAGTTTTATAAAAATATGCTGCTGGAAAAAGAGTCGGCAGAGTTCTTTTCTGACGATCTGATTCAGCAGCGTCTGCGCAACACCTTGCATCAATGGCTGTTAGAAAGTTTTAGTGTCGGTATCAATAAGCAGTATTTACAGGCTGTACAGAAACAGCATACCGTCGGTCATGTCCATGCCCGGGTAGGTATTCCGTCCTGGCTGATTATGCGTGGTGTACGTGAAATTGAACGCAAGATATTTGAGCTGTTAGAAGAAGATGATCAGTTGCTGACACTGACGACCTGTAGCTATCTGGTACAGGTTATGAGCTTCGCTACTGAAATCATGTGCCGTTCCTATGAGGCAAAAACTGCCAAAAATCAGGAAATCAAGCACAGTTATCGTCTGTTCTCTGCCATGCAGGATGTTGCAGTACAAAAAGATAAGCAGCGTAGTTGCTTACTCGACTGGGAAAATGAGCTGATGTACAAAGTGTTCTCAGGTCAGGAAACCTTACGTCATCCGCTACTGTCCAAATCTGAATTTGGCCTATGGTTTATTCATAAAGCCTCGTATGCATTTACCGGCTCAGATCAGGTTCAGCTAATTATTGAACGCATTCATCAGGTCGATACGCTAAATCAGATCATTTTAGAATGTCAGGACAAAACAAAAAAACTGAACCTGATTCAGCAGATTCGTGAGCTGAATCGTGAGATTCAGCATCTGATTGATCAGCTATTTCAGGTGGCAGAATATATTGAATCGGGTAATGATTCCCTGACTCAATTACTCAATCGTCGCTATCTAAATACCATTATTTCCCGCGAAATTACTTATTCACGTCAGAACCAGACACCACTTGCCTTATTGGCGCTGGATGCCGATTTCTTTAAAACCATTAACGACAAATTTGGTCATGCGGCGGGTGATCTGGCCCTGAAATTTATTGCGGATGGATTACAGAAATACAGTCAGGGCAGTGACTATGCTTTTCGTGTGGGTGGTGAAGAATTCTTGCTGTTACTGGTCGATACCGATCAACGCCGTGCCATGAATATTGCAGAAAATATCCGTAAATTTATTGAAGAAGGCATAATCACGACTGCACAGGGTATTCAGTTCAAGTTTACCGTGAGTATTGGCTGTGTGATTTATGATGGTCATCCGGACTACCAGAAGTTCCTGGATACTGCCGATACAGCTTTATATGCAGCAAAAAATACTGGTCGTAATCGGGTGTATCTGGCAAAAAATGACCCGGATACGCGAGTATTGAATACACCATCACTGACCTAAATTATTGATGGGATTGCAGCGATTCAATCCAGTCTTTAAATTGCTGTTTTTGCTTAATATACTCGGGATGAAGTTTGGCTTCATCCCATTTTTTTTTAAAGATACGTGCTGCGGCAGCTTTAACGGGATCTTCTCGCTGACGAGGCAATTCGTCTCTGCCGTGGGCGCCGCTCAATCCTTTTTTGTCATCTGGCACCGGACCGTCATATTTTTTACCGCCTTTATGATTGGCATAGCGGCGGGCACGGGTATAGCCCATCTGCAAGAATTTACGTGCCATATCCGCACCAATAAAATCTTCTTTTCCCAGATAATCTATAAACATGGCATAAATCTTAGTACTGCTCGCTTGGGCCTTCTCCTCATCGGCAAAACGCCAATATGGCAAAATTTCCGATTTATACGGTTCAACTGAAAGCACGCCCTGTTCACCACGTCCAATCCGGTACAATTCAGGCCGTTTTCTAAAATCAATTTTTTCAAAATCCAGCGAGTAATCAAAACTGGTCGAAACTACCCGTGAGGTTTTACGGGGAACATTTTTTGAAACTTTTTTAATCGTCATATTTTCTCCTTATGTATCTATATTTCCCTATAACCATGAATGCCTTTCTGTATTTTTTAAGTCCATGAGCTTTCTTAAAATGTATGTATTTTTTATTAAGTGCATATAGACAAGCAGATCAATATGCATAACTGAACAGATGATCAGGAATAATGTAGGATGGAAGAGTGCTAAAGCGGGTAGTGATGCTGTAATGAATTGTAGTAGTCGAATTTATTTATAGTTTTAAAAAAGAAAAACCTGCAAAAGCAGGTTTTAGGCTTCAACTACGACAAAGTATTTTTTGACTGCCTCTACCACTTCAAAAGTACCGACGAAGCCTGGCGGAATAATACCTGCATCACCGGCTTTGATTTCTACATAACTTTTTTTGTTGGCATCATGCAGGCGAACTGTACCTTCAATGACCGTAAAGAATTCCTGTTTATTCTCAGCAAACACAATATTCCATGCACCGACTTCGCATTCCCAGATACCACAATTCATATTGGGATGATCATACAAGCTTTGTGTAGAACGTTTAGGATTGCCAGCGACCAGGCGATCAGGACGGGGATAATCAATTATGGTTTCACTCTGGGTTAAACCATGACCTGCTAACCAAATCGATGACATAGTGAATCCTCAAGTTAAAGTTATCTGAAATTGAACAAATTAAAGCACATATAAAAAAGCCTCAACAAGTGTCGAGGCTTTTGAAATCAAAACGATTAGTAAGCTTCAGGTACTGCGCTCAGGAATTCACGACGTTCTTCTTTATTGGTTTTAAAATCACCCACAAAAGAAACAGTACGTGTCGTTGATTCCTGCTTACCCACACCACGCATCATCATGCACATATGCGCAGAATCAATTACTACAGCCACACCACGTGCGCTAGTCACTTCAGCCACTGCTTCTGCAATTTGCTGGGTCAGATTTTCCTGAATCTGTAAGCGACGTGCAAACATTTCAGTAATACGGGCAAATTTAGACAGACCTAAAACACGGCCTTCTGGCAAATAAGCAATGTGCACACGACCATAAAATGGCAATAAATGGTGTTCACACAGCGAATAGAATTCGATATTTTTGACCAAAACCATCTCATGGTTATCAGACGGGAATACCGCATTATTGGTCACTTCTTCCAGAGTCTGGCTATAGCCGGAAGTTAAATACGAAAAAGCTTTCGCAGCACGCACAGGCGTATCTTTGAGACCAGGGCGATTTAAATCTTCACCAACGGCAGTAAGAATGTTTGCGTAGGATTGCTGCATAGTCATATGACGTATTCACTTAC
This sequence comes from Acinetobacter sp. LCT-H3, assembly GCF_001866125.1. Taxonomy (NCBI): domain Bacteria; kingdom Pseudomonadati; phylum Pseudomonadota; class Gammaproteobacteria; order Moraxellales; family Moraxellaceae; genus Acinetobacter; species Acinetobacter sp. LCT-H3. Next base: position 38,017 of record NZ_MODX01000024.1, read on the forward strand.
ACTGAGATAGAACAAGGACGGCATTGTAGCAGAAAACTATTACATTGCCTTAATTTGGAGTTAATTCCGATTACTGTTTGAACTTTGGATTCTTTTCCGCACGCTTGAGCAGAACCAGCACAGCGCCAGTACCGCCCTGGTTTTCAGGTGCGCTGACAAAGGCCAAAACATCACGGTGCTGACGCAGCCAGCCATTTACGTAGGTCTTTAAAATGGCTTCCGGACCTTTACCATGTACGATCTTAATTACGTTCTGATTTTCATCTTTCGCCATCTGGATAATTTGCAATACTGCAACACGTGCTTCTTCCACGGTACAGCCGTGCAGATCGACTGCTTCATACCAGCGCAGATTGCCGGCTTTCAGATCTTCAAAGACTTTGTGCTGTAGGGTCGCAATGCGATAGCTCAACGCAGCCTGACTTCCGACTGGATTCAGTATGGCCTGGGTATCTGAAAGGGCAGTTTCATCAGTCTGCATCGGACCTTCAGCAGCAGCACGTTTGGCTAGTGTCTGTGCATCCGGTTTTTTCTTGCCGGCTTTTTCGATTTTTGCGATATTGCCATTATCGATTTTTTGTACACCCTGCATCTGTTTACGAAACAATTCCAGCTCATCAGCTTGTTCCTGTTCAGGTGTTTTCACCGCAGGTGCCTCAACTTCAACGCGTGGCTGTGGATTGCTGATCTGTTTTTTAAATTGCTTTAGCAAATTAAACTGATCTTTGGAAAGCGAAGAATCGTGTTTGCTCATAATCAAAAAACATGCAAGATGCGAAAATATTGATAAATTATAGTCCTGATTCAAGAAAATGAGAACTGCATTGCGCGCATACTGTTTAGGTATTCTGTTCAAGTGAATATTTAAATGAAATTTAAACGTGAATATACAATAAGAGCTCACGTTTATTATTTGATTTTTTAGGTCTTACTGTTCATATAAGCAGAATGTATTTGAGTATATCCAGGCTGATATAAAATGATTGGACTAGCTTCAATTTAACTCATCATTATTGTAGTGGTATTCACGGCCACTCTTCTATGTATACACTACATTAATTCTTCGGTATTAATATGCTCGACCAGATAACCAAATCATAAATATGTCTATTATGACATAAAGTATTGAATTATATATGAATCAATTTATACACGCTGGATTTTAGAGAGATTTCAAGCTGGGGCAGAACAGAAAAACAGATAAATTAGAAGGTCTAAAAGTTGATTCAGGGAGTAGGAAGAATCAGGGCAAAACGAATTTTGCCCTGAATTGAAAATTTTTATATAGCTTCTGGTTCACCAAACAGTTCGCGGAATGCATGATCCGGACGCGGCTGTTTCATAAAGCTTTCACCAACCAGAAAGGCATGAATATCATGTTCCTGCATCATCGCGACATCTGCAGGTGTTGAAATACCACTTTCAGTCACCAACAAGCGAGATGGATCGAGTAACTGTTTTAAACGCAGTGAGGTATTTAAATCAACATCAAAGGTCTTCAAGTTACGGTTATTTACACCCAACAGGCAGCGATCTGAAAGTTTAAGCGCACGTTCGAGTTCGGCCTCATCATGCACTTCGACTAAAACATCCAGATGATGCTCAAAAGCAGTCTTCGACATTTCTTCCAGTTGCTGATCAGACAGGCAAGCCACAATCAGCAAGATACAGTCTGCATGTAAAGCTCGCGCTTCAATCACCCCATAAGGATCAATCAGGAAATCTTTACGTAGGGCTGGCAAATCGCAATGCGAACGTGCAATCTGAATATTCTCATCAGCACCCTGGAAGAAATCCACATCGGTCAATACGGATAAACATGCAGCGCCTGCATCCTGATACTGTGCGGCAATTTCCGCTGGATTAAAGTTTTCACGGATAATGCCTTTGGATGGAGAGGCTTTTTTGATTTCAGCAATCACCCCCGGGCGCTTAGCCAGCAATGATTGAGCAAAGCCACGTACAGGTGTGGCAGCTTGAGCCAGCTCTTCAACATCCTTATAACTTTTTTGCTTCAGACGTGCAGCAAATTCTTCTTTTTTCCGGTCTACGATCTTACCTAGAATCGTATTTGCGATATCTACCATGATTAAAAATTCCTGCTGTCTTAGATGTCGTATTCTTTGAGCGTATTGCCAAATTCTGCCAAAATGCCCATTTTTTCTAGAGCTTGCCCCCCATAAATAATGTCATGGGCAAGAGCAACACCTTGTTTATAGCTGGTGGTTAAACCAGCTACATAGATACCTGCACCAGCATTAAGCGCCACCATATTTGCGGCTTTTTCACCAATTTCAGATTTCTTTTTGCTTAATGCGTCTTTAATCAGTTTTAAGCTGTCGGCAGCACTGTCAATGGTTAGACCTGTTAAGGTTTGAGAGGCAATATCGACCTGTTCAGGAATAATTTCCCATTCAGTGATTTCACCATTCTTGAGTTCAGCCACATAAGTTTTAGATGCTAAACTGATTTCATCTAAACCATCTTGTGAATGCACCACCATGACGTGTTCAGCACCGAGTTGCTTAAGCACTTCAGCCATTGGGCGGCACAATTCATGTGAGAAAACACCAATGACAAAGCGTTTTACTCCAGCCGGATTCGTAAGCGGGCCGAGTAAATTAAAAATACTACGGAAACCCAATTCTTTACGTGGCGCAGCGGCATATTTCATCGCTTTGTGGTGATTTGGGGCGAATAAAAACCCTACACCAATTTCACGAATGCAACGTTCACTTTGCTCAAGACTCAGATCAAGGCGAATACCTGCTTGCTCTAGGACATCGGATGAACCTGATTTACCAGAAACCCCACGACCGCCATGTTTAGCAACAGTTCCGCCTGCAGCCGCAATCACAAAACTTGAAGCAGTAGAGACATTAAATAAATTTTGACCATCACCGCCTGTGCCAACAATGTCGACCAAATATGGCAAATCGCTGACATCAATTTTCAGTGCCAATTCACGCATTACACGTGCTGCAGCAGTAATTTCATCGATGCTTTCGCCTTTTAAGCGTAGACCCATCATTAGGGCGCCAATTTGTGCATCAGTGGCTTCACCCGACATGATGCAACGCATCACGTCTTCCATTTGTGGCTGAGTCAGGTGAATGTTTTTTGTAATATGGTTTAAAGCTTGTTGAATGTTCATCATTATTTACGCATAAATTTCTAGGAAGTTTTTAAAGATTTGATGGCCATGCTGGCTCAGGATGGACTCCGGATGGAACTGCACACCTTCAACAGGCAATGTCTTATGTTTTACGCCCATGATTTCTTCCATTGAGCCATCTGCTTCATTGGTCCAGCAGGTCACTTCCAGACATTCCGGCAAGGTCACCTGATCAATCACCAGTGAGTGATAGCGCGTCGCAGAAAATGGAGAAGGCAGGTTGCTGAAAATCCCTTTGTCACTGTGATACATGTCGGATAGACGGCCATGCATGACACGTTTAGCGCGTACAATGTCACCGCCAAATGCCTGACCAATACTTTGATGGCCGAGACATACGCCTAATAGCGGAATCTTGCCAGAAAAGTGCTGAATCGCAGGAATGGAAATACCGGCTTCACTTGGAGAACATGGACCAGGACCAATGACCAGATACTTGGGTTGCCATCGCTCAATATCTTCCAAAGTCACGGCATCATTACGGACTACTTTTACTTCTTGATTCAGCTCGCCAAAGTACTGGACGATGTTGTAAGTAAAGGAGTCATAGTTGTCGATCATTAAAAGCATGAGCTTAACCTATTGAAATTAATGCACTTAAATTGTGCTTGAGTAATTCAGAGCGTGCTTTATTAGCAGTTTTTTAGCTAGCTAGAAAAGCTGACTAAACTGTTGATTTCATTGTGTGAAAATAAAGCGACAATCATCATAGCAAATAATCTGAAACTACGGCGCAACAATTTGCCCAATTTTTCTGCTTAGCCAAATGAACAGGGTTGATAAGGCTCAACACATACGGTGATATAACCAAAATATAGTAAATAACTAAAAGTAAGTTAAGGTCAAAAAATATGTATACATAATTTTGATGCTTTAATTTTTTTATGAGTTGCTTTAAAAAACAACAGTTGATTAGCAGGCGGAGAAAACGGAACAGTATTCTTATCGTTTATTTATCTAAAGTGACTCAATTTGGTGAGTATTTTCTTAACCTTAGTCTTTAAGAAAAACTGAATATTCGCAGTATAATACAAAAATACCTTTTAAATCGATTAAAAACTCACCTAAAGTTTATAAAAGCTACATAAGCTCATCATTATTTACCAGAAATAACATCTATAGTGATTTTACCGCACTGTTAAGGTGCAGTATGAAATCTAACGAAACAAAAATCACAGAGAATGCTTGAATATAGTGCATTTAATTATACAGACAGTATAATAGGCCGAAAGTATTTCTTTCAATCCACGTATTCTCATAAGGATTTCAAGATTTTAGCTATATTTTTAAAAGTTGGTACGGTAATTGCTTAATAACTACCAACTACTAACACGCACTTCGTAAGTGCAACAAAAAAACATCGGAGCAAATTGAGCATGGCGAACAAGGTCCTTCAACTCATCCAAGAAAGTGGCGCAAAATGGGTAGACTTCCGTTTTACAGACACTAAAGGTAAAGAGCAACACGTGACTTACCCAGCAGACACTATTGATGAAGATACATTTGAAGACGGTAAAATGTTCGATGGTTCTTCAATCTCTGGCTGGAAAGGTATTGAAGCGTCAGACATGATTTTACGCCCAGATGCTGAAACAGGTTTTATCGACCCGTTCTTCGCTGAGCCTACAGTTGTTGTGACTTGTGATGTCATTGAACCTTCAACTGGTCAAGGTTATGACCGTGACCCACGTTCAATCGCTCGCCGTGCAGAAGAATACCTAAAATCTACTGGTATTGGTGATACTGCATTCTTCGGTCCTGAACCAGAATTCTTCGTATTTGACGAAGTAAAATGGGAAATCGACATGTCTGGCGCTCGCCATACATTGATCGCTGAAGAGGCTGCATGGTCAACTGGTAAAGACTACGAATCAGGTAACTCTGGTCACCGTCCACGCGTTAAAGGGGGTTACTTCCCAGTCCCTCCAGTAGATTCTCACCACGATATGCGTGCAGACATGTGTGCAAAAATCGAAGAGATCATGGGCCCAGGCCGTGTAGAAGTACATCACCACGAAGTTGCATCTTGCCAGCTTGAAATCGGTGTAAGCTTCAACACAATGGTTCGTAAAGCAGACGAAGTACAACAGTTTAAATATGCTGTTTGGAACGTTGCGCACCAATACGCGAAAACTGCGACTTTCATGCCTAAACCAATGGTAGGCGACAACGGTTCTGGTATGCACGTTCACATGTCAATCTCTAAAGATGGCAAGAACCTGTTTGCTGGTGATGAATATGCAGGTCTTTCTGAAACTGCACTTTACTTCATCGGTGGTGTGATCAAACACGCGCGTTCATTGAATGCGATCACTAACCCGTCTACAAACTCATACAAGCGTCTGGTACCGCACTTCGAAGCACCAATTATGTTGGCTTACTCTGCGCGTAACCGTTCTGCTTCTATCCGTATTCCATATGTTTCTAGCCCTAAAGGCAAACGTATCGAAGCACGTTTCCCTGATCCAATGATGAACCCTTACCTAGGTTTCGCTGCATTGTTGATGGCTGGTCTTGACGGTATCCAGAACAAGATCCACCCAGGTGAAGCTGCAGACAAGAACTTGTACGATCTTCCTCCAGAAGAAGAAGCTAAAATCCCTACAGTGGCACACAGCCTTGAAATGGCGCTTGAAGCGCTTCAAGCGGACCAGGATTACCTGCTTAAAGGTGGTGTGTTCACTAAAGAAATGCTTGATGCCTACATCGAGCTTAAAACTGAAGAAGTACGTCGTTTGAACACGACTACTCACCCAGTTGAATTCGACATGTACTACAGCCTGTAATTCTTCCAAGAATTTCACTGTAAAAAAGACCCGCCTTTGTGCGGGTTTTTTTGTATGATGTTGTTATTGATTAAAGATAAATGATTATGGCAGCACGTAAAAAACATACTGGCTTTTTTCCCTGGATTGATCCGCAAGATCACAGTAAAGGTTTTAAACTGAATTTTTCTGAAGTGACCTATATAGAAGTCGGACGTACACCTGAAGGTTATAAGCAGGTGGAATTCGTTGCATTGCGAAATCCTGAATTGGCTTTGGATTATAACTATCCGCAAAGCTTTTATATCACCACAGATGGAATAATTCTGAAAAAACTGCCAAGTGGCAAATATGAAGTTATCGCCAAGACAGATAATGCCTGATCATGAAGTTGGGAATGTTGTGAGTTTAAAATTTAAGAATCAGCCTAGACAGCAGATACCAGCTGTATTTCGGGAATGGCTATATGCATCAGGATCATTAACCCAGCAATTAACTGATTTGGCAGATGGGCAATTTAGGGTACAGCCATTAAAAGAACATTTTCAGCGTTTAAGCTTTGAAAATGCCAGCTGGATGGGGATGCCACATCAACATACCTCTTGGGTGCGGGAAAGCTATTTATATGGTTGTGATGAACAACCTTGGGTAAAGGCTAAAAGTATTTTCCCTATTTTAAGCCTGCAAAAACGGGCACGGATTTTTCAGCATATTGGATCGAAGCCGATTGGCTGGCTGTTATTCCAGCGTACCAATCCGCATTGTGAGCGTCGTGTGATTTATCTTGAAGATGGGTGGACCCGCCAGAGCTGCTATACTTGGCATGGCTGTAAATTTATCGTACAAGAAACATTTTTACCGGCTTTCCAGCAATATATAGAAAATCAACAGGCTTAACTTGATATGGCAACTGCACAAGCAATTAGCTGGCGTGAACGTCTGAGCGCCTATTATTATCTTTGTCGTTTTGATAAGCCCATTGGCACAGAACTGGTTTTTTGGCCCACCATGTGGGCGCTTTGGGTGGCTGCAAAGGGAATACCTGATCTGAGTATTCTGGTGCTAATGATTCTTGGTGTCATCTTTATGCGTGCAGCAGGTTGTGCCATTAATGACTTTGCCGACCGAAAGGTGGATGCACATGTGGAGCGAACAAAAACACGTCCACTGGCAACTGGAATCATTAGTGGTAAAGAAGCAGTAATGGTATTCCTGGTGCTGGTGGCTGCTAGTGCCTGCTTGTTGTTCTTCTTACCGATTGAAACGTTCTATTGGTCATTTGGGGCTTTATTTCTAGCTTTCATTTATCCTTTTATGAAACGCTATACGCATTTACCGCAGGTATTCTTGGGTGCGGCATTTTCATGGTCCATTCCCATGGCTTATACCGCAGTAGGGCAGACTCCGGATTTAACCTGCTGGTTGCTGTATTTTGGTAATCTGGCCTGGACTGTAGCTTATGATACACAGTATGCAATTACTGACCGGGAATATGATTTAAAGATTGGTGTAAAATCTACAGCGATCTTATTTGGCCAGCATGACATTCAAATTATTAGTGCTTTACAGGCCGTTAGTATTGGGTTGATTGCTGCGGCACTTTGGCTGGAAAATTTATTGCTTCCATTTGGTCTGGCTGCACTCATTGTTGTAGCTATTGATTTTATTTACCAATGGTACAAAACACGTGATCGAGATCCTCAATGGTGTTTTTGGGCATTTCGTCACAATCGCTGGATTGGCTTGTTAATTTTTTGCGGTATTTTTATGGCTTTGGTCGTTTAAAGATATTTATCTTAAAAGTTAATTTGGCATAAAGCATCCTATTCGGGTGCTTTTTTTTATGCCTTAATGGAGCTTGCATGTAGTTTCATGCTTAAAAATAATGATTAAAAAGGATATCTTATGAAATTTACAAAAATAGCAGTTGCATTGGCAGTTTCTGTTTCCATGCTGTCGTTAACAGCGTGTAATGATGATAATGACTCATCTATTTTGACTCAGAAACCAACATTTATCTCAGAAGCTAATTATGCTTTGGATAGTGTCGATAGTAGCTCATCGATCAAGGTGATGACCTATAACATGACCAATGTACAGGGGAAAACAGCAGAAGCAACAGCTTTGGTATTGTTTCCTGATGCGCCGCAGCCTAAAGATGGCTATCGAATTGTAGTTTGGGAACATGGGACTGTGGGTGCGGGGGATGATTGTGCGCCGAGTAAGAATGTTATTCACCCTCGTTTTAAAATATTAGCCAATAGTTTATTAGCAGCAGGTTATGTCATTGTTGCACCTGACTACGAGGGGCTAGGTACAAAAGGTGTACATCCTTATCTAAATTTATCTAGTGCAGCACAATCAGCAATTTTTGCTGTTAAGGCAGCGAAAGCTCATTATGGTACAAAGCTGAATGGTGAATGGATGTCGATTGGTCAATCACAAGGCGGACATGCATCATTAGGCACAGCAGAATTTGCCAATGCAGATACCAGTTATAAGGGAGCAGTTGCAGGTGCACCGGCCTCAAGTTTAGGTCAAATTATTCAGATTTATCTTGATCCGAATTTAAATGTTGATACGAATGGTCAGCCTAAAGCGCATGGACTGAATCGATTGGATGAGCAGTTGATGCAAGTGCGTTATGCAGTAAGTATGGGACAGCTAACGGGTGCACAAGGGCAAATGCTTATCAGTCAAATTGCAGATGGATATGCAGAGCTTTTAGCTTATGCGGCATTAACCAGTTCAGGTATTAAGGCGTATGAACCCAATTATGATTTGAAAAATATCTTTACTGCAGATGCGGGCGTGATTGCAGAGCAAGCCTATGGTCGTACTGGTGATGAGGGGGTGTGTTTAAGTTATTCAGACCCGAACAGTGCAAATGGTCTACAAGAACAGTTTAAAGCTGGGGTGCTTGAATTCTTAAAAGATTCAAATCATATGATTTCTCAGTATGGAATTAATTTAAATAAAATCCAAACAGATCCAGTGGTTCAGAAATTCTTGCTTGATAATCAGCCTGCAACTAACGCAACTGCGGCTAAAGTGATTAAAACACCAGTTTATATTATTCAGGGTGCAAATGATCAGGCTGTATTGCCACCTGTTACTCAAGCATTGGTTGCTAATATGAAATTACAGGCAACCAAATATTTCCCACAAGCCGACTATTCAAGTAAATATGAGTTGGATGTTGTGCCAAATGCGAGTCATACGCAAGCGATTGTGTGTAGAAATGAAAAAGCTATCGATTTTATTCAAGCCCACATGCCTGCAGGAACTGGCATCGTACTAACTAGTGCGCAGAAAGATGCAAGTACCAGTCCGCATTGTACAGGCGCTGCAACAACCAATTAATTTATTAGTTGATTCAAAAAAAGGAGCTTCGGCTCCTTTTTTTATTTGTTATTTTGCTAAGTCTTGAGCAATCATCTGAGTTTGTTATAGTGGCTCAAGATTTTAGATCAAGAGTATAGGTTTGTTATGTCGCAACAGACAAAAACCCGCAGTGTCAAGAAACTGGTTATTTTTGGAACCCTGGCTTTATGTATTCCAATTTTTTTGGTCACGATGGCATTTCTGGCTGTAAATAGTGATGCCAAAAATCAGGAAAAGTATAAACAGCAGCAGGCTGAAATGATCGCCCGAATTGAAGCACGTGAGGCAGCTGAGAGAAAGCAGGCAGTGGAACAGCAAGCAAATGCTAAGGCAGATGTGCAGGCAGCCTCAGAGGCTAATATTCAGCAATAAGTATTTTATATAAATTTGTTATCTTAAATCTCGTTGTAGTTGTCTGATGCTCGGTATTTCCGTGTATCGGACAACGGTATAGCCTGCTGCAATCAGCATGGCATCGCGTTCTGCATCTTCCTTTTCTTTACCAAAATGACTCGGATCATCGAGCTCTACAATTGCAACGACATTATATTCCCGGTCCATCACTACAAAGTCAGTCACCTTGCGATTGAATTTACTCCGGATGTTCATCTGGTCATGAGTAATCAAGGCACTGAAAGCAACTTGTGCCAAAATATGATGATGGGGAAAAGTATCTTTGAGACGAGTAAACATCCTGCTTTCAAAGGCAGTAATGACACGTTTGGGGTAAAATTTTTGCTGGCGGGTAAACAGGTGCGGGAAGAGCAGGTAAAATAAGGCGAAACTTGCCAGACAGCCAATCACAAAAAAAATAATCTGACTCAAATGAAACACAGCAAAACTTAGGGTAAATAAAAAACCCACTTCATAATGAGTGGGTTCTTCGAGAATCTTGGCTCTCCCACCTGGGCTC
>NZ_MODX01000025.1:0-44587 GCF_001866125.1 Acinetobacter sp. LCT-H3
ATTTATGAAAGAGATCTATTAATCAATTACACCTAGACCTGGTTATTCATGAGTCGCCAAACTCTGTTCTGAACCGCTTTTATCATTCATCTCAAATTCAATATACGAAAAATTCTGTAATCTTCGAAAATAGCCATACATCTGTAGAAATTAAACAGTTTGAAGTTCCTAGAAAATTCCAGGAAACTCCTCTAAACCTTCAAATTCAAGAACAGAATTTTACTTTGAAAGATTTAACAACAGAGCAAATTCTCTACTCTGGAAAGTTGAATCAATTACAGTCCAACAACCAAGATTGGAAAATTGCTGTTTTCGCAAAGCCCTCTTCTGTTAAATCAGATCTGTATATTACTAAACAGCCTTTATTTATTGCTCAAAGACAATTTCTAGAGAACTTGAATGTGTCAGAAAATGGCAAAAATATAGGGATGATAAAAATAACTTATGAAAGCCAGACACCTAAAAATACGACAAATATTTTGAATTCTCTTATTAATAATTACAAAATACAAAGTTTTAACGCAGTTTCAGATCAGTCTTCTCAAGGTTTAATCCTTTTAAATCAAAAACTGATAGAGCTTCAACAAGCCTCAAGTATGGCTGAGAAAGCTTTTGAACCCTTCCGTAAAAATTCAAACTCTTTAGAATTCGTAGGACAGGAGGCCTATATTACTGAAAGAGTAGCTCTAGAAAGTAAAAAAATAGACCTCGAACTGCAATTAGCCTTAGACCGAATGATTGATCCATTATCTTCAAATAGCTTAGCTACATCCGATGCTTTGCAACAACAGTCATTAGAGCTAGATGATATCAATTTACAAATACTAAATTTAGAGAATGATTTTCTAAAACTATATAGCCCCCTTTCACCTGATATCTCAGCTTATGTAGATTTAAGTATCAAGAAACAACTGTATCATGAGCTTTCAGGCCTGAAGAGCAGCACAGTTAATACGATTAAATCTCTCAATATTATTGCAGAACCTTCCAAGCCTATTAAACCTAAAAAATTAATTGTTTTAATCTTATCTATTTTTGTGGGTGGTTTCATCGGGGTACTTTTGGCTTTAGTTCGTACAATATTACGTTCTGGAATTAAAAATACTATGCAAATTGAAAATGAAATTAAGTTACCTGTTTATGCAGCTGTTCCTCACTCTTCGCATCAAAACTCTTCATATCAAAAGAATAAGTCCCCTTTAACCAAGAAAATTGCTATTCTTGCCTCTGAAAAACCTCAGGATTTAGCAGTTGAGAGTATCCGGGGAGTCCGTACAATCCTACGTGCGAAAAAAGCAGAGTCCAAAAATAATATTATTACGATTCTAGGCCCCACTGCCCATGTGGGACAAACATTTTTAGCAGTTAATTTAGCTATTTTATTGGCACAAACTGCTAAAAAAGTTCTATTGATTGATGCTGATATGCGTAATGGCTACTTACATCAGTATTTAAATCAGGAAAATACAAACGGTTTAACAGAGTTTTTACTTGGAAAAATTGATCTCAGTCATCTAATCAAAACTGGATTAGAGTCAGGTGTGCGTTTATCGCCTGCGGTCAATATCCCGAAAATCCAGCTGAATTATTAGCCTCTGAGAAATTTGATATATTATTGAATGAACTATCGAAACAGTTTGATTATATTGTCATCGATACCCCTCCTAGTTTAGCAGTCACTGATGGTATTCTCATTGCGCAGAATGCGGGGACAAATTTATTGGTTGCCCGTCATCTCAACACACAAATGGATGAATTATATTCAGTTCTAAATCGTTTTAATCAGGCAAATGTTAAAATTAATGGCGTTGTGCTTAACAATATTAAAAATAGCTATGGTTATAACTATAATTATGCTTATAAAGCTAGAAAAGATCAGGACTAATATTCAAAGCCGGTAATTGCCGGCTTTTTTATGATTAGTTTTATTAAATTCTGGGCTCTACCAAACCACAGCAAAAACCCGTTGAAATTTGCACAGGTGGTTCAAGATTTCTTAAAAATTTCTGCTAAGATGGAACGAACATTAACGATAACATCATATTGGAATAATACATGAGTAAGGCCTTACCGATTGCTGTCGCTGTTCTTCTAGGCGGTGCTGCGCTCGTTCCTGTTTACTATGCAACTCAACATCCGGTAAATCAAACTTCTAAGGCATCTAAAGATGCATCTGCAGTTTCTAAGATCAGCTATGCTCTCGGTTATGAAGTCGCACATCAAACTCCACCAGAGCTAGATATCAATAGCTTCATTACCGGTGTTCGTGATGGCCATGCCCGTAATGAGGCAGCCTATAATGAAGAAGAACTACAGGCAGCTTATGAGCAGTTCCAGAAGGATATGCAGCAAAAGCAGCTTGATGATGCTAAAAAGGCCCAAGCTTCAAGTGATTCTTTCCTGACTGAAAATGGGAAAAAACCTGGCGTCAAAACCACCGCTTCAGGCCTGCAATACCTGGTAACCAAAGAAGGTACAGGAAAACCACCTGCTGCAGATTCTATGGTTAAAGTTCACTATACTGGCAAGCTGGTTGACGGTACGGTATTTGACAGTTCAGTAGAACGTGGTGAACCAATCGAATTCCCACTGAATCAGGTCATTCCAGGCTGGACTGAAGGTCTACAGCTGATGAAAGAAGGTGGCAAAGCAACCTTATATATCCCGTCTCAACTCGGTTATGGTCAGCAAGGGGTACCAGGTACCATCCCGCCAAACAGCACCTTGATTTTTGATGTTGAACTCATCGAAGTAAAATAATACGGTTTAGGGAGAGCAATATGCTCTCCCTTGTTTTTGAGATACTAGAATGAAAATACAAATTAGTCTTGCTGCCCTGCTATTATGTTCCGGTAGCTTATATGCCAAGGATATCACCACCAAAAGTACAGAAGCAGAACAGGTGGGTTACAGCTTTGGCTATCTTATGGGTCGCAATAATGCCGATTCATTAAAAGGCATCAATCTGGATGCATTTAGTGCTGGACTGAAAGCCGCAGCAGCAGGGCAAAAAGCCAGCTTGACTGAAGAAGATATGGCCAAGGTACTGATGCAATACAAGCGTCAGGCCGATGCTCGCGAGTTAATTGAGCTCAAAAAAACAGCTGAAGAAAATGCCAAAATTGGCCGTGAATTCCTGGCTGAAAATGCCAAAAAACCAGAGATTAAAACGACTAAATCAGGACTTCAATACCAGATCCTGCAAGATGGCAAAGGAAAATCGCCAAATGCGAACAGCAATGTCAAAGTACATTATGAAGGTCGTTTGATTGATGGTACTGTGTTTGACAGTTCAATTGCACGTAATCAGCCGGTCGTATTCAAGACCAGTCAGGTGATTATGGGCTGGACCGAAGGTCTGCAACTGATGAAACCTGGTGCCAAATACCGTTTCTTTATACCTGCAGAACTTGCTTATGGGCAAATTGGTTCAGGTGATGTGATTGAACCGAATAGTACCTTAATCTTCGATATTGAACTGATTGAAGTCATGAAATAATCAAAAAGGAGATATCCGGGTATATCTCCTTTTTTTGACTAAAAAGAACAAATTAATCTGCTGTAATCCTGTGACATCTGTTTGGCTTTTGCTATGTTTATGTTTTCATCAAGATACTGAACAACAATAGAGGAACTTCCATGGCAGCAATAAAGACACGTGAGATTCAATATACGGCGCAGGATGGCAGCCAGCTAATTGGTTATTTTGCAGCGCCCGAATCCGATACGCCTGTTCCAGGCGTGATTGTGGCACCTGAATGGTGGGGGCGTAATGACTATACCGAACAGCGTGCCCGTGAACTGGCTGAACACGGCTATGCTGCCCTGGCGATTGATATGTATGGCGATAAAAAAGTCACCACGGCATCGAATCAAGCCTATGAATGGATGATGCAGACTTTTGAAGATCCCGATACGATTGTGAATCGTGCTACGGCTGCCCTGAATACCCTCGCTGCACAAGATGAAGTTGATGCAGATAAACTGGCCGCAATCGGTTTCTGTTATGGCGGTAAAGTCGCACTCGATCTGGCACGTTCTAATGCTCCATTACAGGCAGTGGCAACCTTCCATGCCAATCTGTCACCCAAAGCACCTGCTCAAAAAGGTCAGGTTCAGGCTGAGATTCTCGTCCTGCACGGTGAACAGGACAGCATGGTATCACTGGATGATGTTGAGAGTTTCCGTAAGGAAATGCAGGCCGCCAATGTGAAACACGACGTGATCATCTTCAAAAATGCCAAACATGGCTTTAGCAACCCGCTTGCCGATGAACGGGCCAAAGCCAATGGTGTAGACCTTGGTTACAATGCTGAAGCAGAAAAACAAAGCCTTGAGGCAATGTATGCCCTGCTGGCACGTCGACTGGCGTAAAGAATATTTGTGCTACTCTACTCTGAGGGGGAGCGGATTAGTGCAAAAATGATTATTCAAGAAGAAATAAGGAGAATGAAATGGCTGAGAACAACTGTCCATACTGCAACTATGACGAATATGATGTCATTGCCAAAAATGACTTTGGTGTGGTGTTGCCTGAACCGAATTCATTGTCCCAAGGGCATAGTGTGATCGTGCCACTGCGTCATGTGGCTTCCTTTTTTGAAATTACCGATAAAGAACGTAAAAGCCTGATGTCTTTGCTTGAACAGGCACGTAATGAACTAAATTTACGCTATCAGCCATCTGGCTTCCATGTAGGTTTTAATGATGGTGAGGTATTCAAGGCAAAGTCTGAACACCTGCATATTCACCTTATTCCACGTTATGAAGGCAAAGTGCTGAAACTGGATGCCCGTTGGGGAATTGAAGACTAAATTTAGTTTTTAGCTCAAGTTTTATCAGAGTGAATGAACTTCGGATCATTCACTTTTTTATTGCCTGATCTGCCTGTCTACCTTGATACACTTTTCACCGATTCCTTTAGCTGAATCCGCTATAATGCCTTCTTGTTTTCCTGCCCTGTCCAGTATTCATGTTTGTATTTTCAGATGCGCTTTTAGAATGGTTTGATGTTCATGGCCGGCATGACTTGCCGTGGCAGGTGGCAGATGACCCTTACAAAGTCTGGGTCTCTGAAATTATGCTGCAGCAGACTCAAGTCAAAACAGTATTACAATACTTTGACCGTTTTATTACGCGATTTCCTACAGTTCAGGACTTGGGAGTGGCAACTTGGGATGAGGTTGCTCCTTACTGGGCGGGACTCGGCTATTATGCCCGGGCACGTAATCTGCACAAAGCAGCTGGAATCGTGACTGCACAAGGTCATTTTCCAAAAACTCTGGAAGAATGGATCACATTGCCGGGTATTGGTCGTTCGACTGCCGGTGCACTAATGTCACTTGGTTTACGTGAATACGGCGTAATTATGGATGGTAATGTCAAACGGGTGTTATCGCGTTTCTTTGCCATTGAAGATGATCTTTCTAAGCCCATTCATGAACGTGCCATGTGGCAACTGGCTGAAGAGCTATGTCCTAACGAACGTAATCATGACTATACCCAGGCAATTATGGATCTGGGAGCCACAGTTTGTACGCCCAAGAAACCGCTGTGTCTGTATTGTCCGATGCAACAGCATTGCCAGGCACATCAGCAAGGCTTAGAAAACGAGCTGCCTTTTAAAAAAGCTAAAAAACCAGTACCGGTAAAATCTGCCCAGGTACTGATCTTACAATGTGGTGATCAATGGCTGTGGCAGCAACGTCCTAATACTGGACTTTGGGGTGGTCTGTGGTGCTTGCCGATTATCGAAGAAGTACATGAACTGGATATATTAAAACAGAGTCTAGGCTTAAAACAGTTCATACAAAAAGTCGAAATTTCGCATAGTTTTACCCATTTTACCTGGCAACTGGAAGGTCTGGTATTTGTCATTGATGCTGATCTGCAAGAGCATTTAGCTATTGAACTGAATGGCATCTGGCTGGAGCCAACCGCGGCAGTTCAGGCCGGCATCCCCACAGCAATGAAAAAATTGATCTCTGCAACTCAACTGTGACATATTTAGAAATACGAGATTTTTAACTTAATAATTTTGAATTTGATACAGGCGCACAAGGAAGGATGCTTTGCAGCACAATATTCGTTTTGCCATTATTTCTGTTTTGATGCTGCTATTGGCAGCGTGTAGCTCTACTCCCAAACAGCCGGGTTCTGCAGTACTAAATCCGATTCTGGTGCAGCAACTGAGGAATACAATAATGCCCTCCCGGCTGCCGATCCCGGTAGATAACATTAAGACACGCCAGCTCAAGGATACCTGGGGAGCTTCCCGCAGCAGTGGCCGCCTGCATGAAGGTACCGACATTATGGCTCCACGTGGAACCAAAGTCCTGAGTGCGACGGAGGGCCTGATTGCAGACTTACGCAATAACAATTTGGGTGGTAAAGTGATCTGGATACTCGGCCCGGGTGGAACCTGGCATTATTATGCGCATCTCGACGGGCATAAGCGCGGCTTGAGTGTCGGGGACTATGTCAAAAAAGGTCAGGTGATTGGCTATGTTGGTAATAGCGGTAATGCACGACATACTGCGCCTCACCTGCATTATGGGCTTTATCTACAAGGTAAAGGCCGTGGTGCAGTAAATCCCTATCCATATCTACGTTAATTTTAGGAAATGTACATGTCAGAAGCGTTGATCAACCGTCTGGTAGAATTTGCTGAGTCAGGCAATCAACAAAAAATCGTGCTCAATGACCAGACTTATCAGGGCTGGGTTATGGAAATCACCGAAGATGCACTTCTGATCAGTACCGGTTATGCCGATAAGAGCGGCAAAGATGCCTGGATCCCGTTCAGTGATCTGGAGCAGGCAGAGTTGTCTTACTGGGATAACCAGCAAGATCAATGGACCACGTTCAAACTCTAAAAATAAGGAGCATCACATGACCATTCAACGCTGTGGCTGGTGCTCCGATAATTCTCTTTATATTCAATATCACGACCAGGAATGGGGTCAGGTTGTTCTGGATGAACCGCGTTTATTTGAAATGCTGTGTCTGGAAGGACAGCAAGCAGGATTGGCCTGGATCACAGTTCTAAAAAAGCGTGAAGCATACCGTGAACATTTCTTTCAATATTCTATTGCAACCATTGCTGCTTTTACAGATGAGCAACTCACAGCAAAACTGCAAGATGCTAGTCTGATCCGGCATATCGGTAAACTGACAGCCATTCGGGATAATGCCCGAGCCTGGCAACAGCTGAAATCTCAAGATCATGATGTAGTCGAATGGTTGTGGTCTTTTGCCCGGCAGCCGCGTTTAAATAATGCTGTGGCAAATTATCGGCAGGCTCCGGCGCAAACCACTGAAAGTCAGCACATGTCCAAAGCCTTGAAAAAAGCCGGTTTCAGATTTGTTGGTCCAACGATTTGTTATGCCTTTATGCAGGCAGTGGGCATGGTCGATGACCATGAAAATCACTGTCACTTTAAAACAAGATCCTCTCATTCAAATAAGAGCTGAGTCCATGTCTAATAATACCATTCAAGCCTATGCCGCAATGTCTGCAGGTGCAGCACTAGAGCCTTATCAATTTGATGCAGGTGAACTTCAGCCACATCAGGTCGAAGTCAAAGTTGAATATTGTGGCCTATGCCATTCCGATATTTCAGTGCTCAATAATGACTGGGGATCTTCAGTCTATCCTGTTGTAGCCGGCCATGAAATTATTGGCATAATCACACAACTGGGTTCGGAAGCCAAAGGTTTAAAGGTTGGTCAGCGCGTCGGCATTGGCTGGACAGCAGAAAGTTGCCAGCATTGTGATCCATGTATTTCAGGTCAACAGGTCATGTGTACTGGGGGTCAGGTGGCCACAATTGTTGGTCATGCCGGTGGTTTCGCCGATAAAGTCCGTGCTGGCTGGCAATGGGCAATTCCTCTACCGGAAGATCTGGATCCGACCAGTGCCGGTCCTCTGCTCTGTGGTGGTATTACCGTATTTGATCCGATTCTGAAACATCAAATTCAGGCCATTCATCATGTCGGGGTTATTGGCATTGGTGGTTTAGGGCATATCGCCATTAAATTGCTCAAAGCTTGGGGCTGTGAGATTACTGCTTTTACCTCCAACCTGGATAAAACCGATGAGCTGAAAGCGATGGGCGCGGATCATGTGGTGAACAGCCGTGATCCGGCAGCAATTAAAAAATTGCGTGGTAAATTCGATCTGCTGCTCAGTACCGTGAATGTTACGTTGGACTGGCAGGCTTATCTGGCGACACTGGCACCGAATGGTACCGTGCATATGCTGGGCTTACCTTTAGAGCCGATGCAGATTTCGGCTGGCTCATTAATTGGCGGAGCCAAATCCGTGACTGGTTCACCGACAGGTTCTCCAGTAGCTTTACGTCAGTTACTGAAATTTGCTGCGCGTAAAAATATTGCACCCCAAATCGAATTATTTCCAATGTCAGAAATCAATACAGCAATTGAACGCCTGCATTCTGGCAAGGCCCGCTACCGGATTGTACTGAAAGCAGATTTTTAATTTTATTCCTGATTCAATATAAATCTACCCTCTCCTAGGAATAGGGTAGATTTTTTATAGCTATATTTATAAATATTTGGCCAGTTTCTCGAACAGAAATTCAATAAACAGATGTATGCGTTTAGGCAAATGTTCCTGTCGGTAATAGATCGCACAATTTTTTGATAATGCAGCTCAATCTGGTCTTCAAACAGAACCTATAAACCACCTGGCTGTACAATCGTCTTCAACCAGAAAACTTGATAGACAGGTATGCCGATCCTATATAAAGCCAGTTGACGGATGGTCTCTCCATTAAGAGCTTTAATCTTGTGCTCCACACGATTAAAGATTCGCCATTTAACTAACGCAATGCTTCTGGCAATACCGGAACTGTCGAGGATTTATTCAGTTCCAGCTTCATTTTTTGCAACATCTGATAAGGCTGCTGCTGTACAAACATATTTACAAAAGTCAGCGGGATAGAGCCTTCAGGATTGGCATAACCATAAGTAGAGACCTTGACCTTTTTCTCGCCTAAACGGTTAAAAGTCCAATCACCTTCATAATGGGTCAAGCGTACATAATCCGGATTCAGTGGATAGCCCTTTTGAATGGCTTTGTTCTTAATCGTGATCTGGCCATTGGCTTCACGGATCATTTTCCCTTGTACCACTAAGTCCCGGTCTTTCAGCGGAAATGGAAAATCCAGTACCATATATAAGGTGAAATCGCCTTTTTTGTCATCCCGGGTGAGTACCTTCACATTGCCCATATAAGGTACCCATTTTACTGCATTGTCGACATCAATAATCAGATGCACTGCCTGTTCGATCGGTACATCATAGGTCGTTTCAGCTTTATACAGAAAAACCGGATTATTCTTGTCTTGATAGGTCCAGACCTTGATATTATTTTTATTAATACTGAGTTTGGCATTCGGTACAGATTTAGGCTGTGCTGCGGCGGCAAATGCCACAGCACAGAACATGAGTATGACTTTTTTCATTCCATTGTCGTCTTATTTTAGTTTTAGTTATTCTTATACTTATAAATGATTTTGACGAAAATTTAAACTTGAATATCGTTAAAACCAAGTACATCTTTCATGTCATATTTGCGCGCTTCGCGACCAACTACCCAAGCTGCGGCACGTACTGCACCTGAAGCGAAGTTCATGCGGTTAGTGGCTTTATGGGTAATTTCAACGCGTTCGCCATCGGCAATAAACATCGCTGTATGTTCACCCACAATATCACCACCACGAATCGTTTGGAAGCCAATACTTTGGCGCTCACGTGGACCTGTATGGCCTTCACGGTGATAGACTGCATCTTTTTTCAGATCACGGCCGAGTGCACCTGCAATTGCTTCACCCCACATCAGTGCTGTACCTGATGGTGCATCCACTTTATGACGATGGTGCGCTTCAATCACTTCAATATCAACAGTATCACCAAACACTTTAGATGCGAGCTCTAGTAGTTTAATTGACACGTTTACACCCACTGAATAGTTGGCAGCATAAACCACAGGGGTTTCAGTTGCAGACTCATCGAGGTAAGCTTTTTGTTCGTCGTTGAGACCCGTGGTACCAATCACGATGGCCACGCCATTTTCACGGCACACTTTAAGGTGATGTACAGTGGCTGCAGGTGCAGTGAAGTCAATGACCACATCACAGTCTTTTACCACTTCTTCAAGGCTACCCACAACTTTTACGCCAACTGCACCAATACCTGCCATTTCACCTGCATCTGTACCAATTAAGGTACTTTCTGGGCGTTCAACTGCTGCGCCCAATTGATAGCCGGCTTCTTTCACTGCCTGAATAAGGATGCGTCCCATACGGCCGCCTGCACCTAAAATTCCAATGCGTGGTGTCGCTGACATAACATAGTCCTGATATTGATTCGAAATTGTTCTTACTATAGCAAAACTCGCTCCTAACACTAAGATTGATCGCATAAAAATCAATGAAAAGAATCAAAGAAGATCATGAGCGTTTTTGATATGCAGAAATGTTTAATTAAATTCTAAAGAGTCGGCTTTCTATAGAATATTGGGCAAGCTGTTTTTCCTGTATACATTATGAGCTCAGGATTAAACATATAAAAAGCCCATATCATCGCTATGGGCCAGTTGTATTAAAGCAATACTTTGGAAATAGAAAACTAAAAATTCAGCTATGAATGTCTGAAAGATTTACTCTTCTAACAGACTTCTTAACATCCAGGCTGTTTTCTCGTGTACATTCAGACGTTGAGTCAGGATATCTGCAGTTGGCTGGTCATTTGCCTTATCTACAATGTCAAACATACTTCTTGCGGTACGGGCAACCGTCTCATGGGCATTGACCAGTAAGCGAATCATTTCTTCCGCTTTAGGAACACCTTCAATTTCCTCAATAGAAGTCAGCTTTGCAAACTGCTGATAGGTTCCTGGCGTCGGAAAGCCCAAAGAACGGATCCGTTCTGCAATGATGTCCAAGGCATTCCACTGTTCAGTATATTGCTGCATGAACATGTTATGTAAAGTATTAAATTGCGGGCCGGTGACATTCCAATGAAAGTTATGGGTCATTAAATATAAGGTGTAGCTATCGGCAAGTAGTCTGGATAGACCTTCTACAATTTCCGCTCTGTCTTCGGCTGAAATACCAATATTTACTTTTATCATCTCGGTTACCTTAAATTTTAAAAAAATATGCGTGATCAACTTCTTTATTCTTATAATCAGTTTAGCTACTTCAACAAATTGCAAAAGATGAGATCAGTATCATTTATGTTAGCTTTGTTGAAATAACAGAATAAGTTTAAGCTACAGGAATGTAAGGTATGACAGGAGCTTTACTAAGCAGTAAACTTATATAGAAATCTGAGGAAGATACCAATTTTTTCTCTTTAAAAATCGGTGAACTGTAAAGCTGAGATCTAAAAAAAGGACGCCTGAGCGTCCTTTTTTATTTTCATTCAATTAGTCAAACAGACGATCGAAGAATGATTTTTTCTTCGGTGAAGATTGGCTACCTTCCCCATCCATTGATGCTTGCAGCTCTTTCAGCAATTCACGCTGACGTGCAGTCAGGTTTACTGGTGTTTCAACCACAATCCGGCATAACAGGTCACCAGTCATGCTGGTACGAACAGGTTTTACACCCTTACCACGTAAACGGAATAATTTACCGGTTTGCGTACCTTCCGGGATTTTCAGGCTGACACGGCCATCCAGGGTTGGGATTTCAATCTCTTTACCCAATGCAGCATCAGCAATTGAAACAGGCACATCCATATACAGGTCAGCACCATCACGCTGGAAGATCTCGTGCTCACGCACCACCACTTCTACGTATAAATCACCTGATTGACCATCACGGATCGCTTCACCCTTACCGGTTAAACGTACGCGGTCACCATTGTCCACACCGGCTGGAATGGTAACTTCCAGGGTTTGCTGACGATCAGATACGCCCGAACCATGACATTTATTACATGGATTCTTGATGATCTTGCCTTGACCACGACAGGTGCTACAGGTTTGCTGTACAGAGAAGAAGCCCTGCTGCATACGTACCTGGCCTGCACCATGACAGGTCGGACAAGTTTCCACATCATTCGGATTTTTGGAACCTTTACCATCACAGGCATCACATGGTGCAGGTGCAGTGAAAGTAATAGTTTTCTTGACGCCTTTGACTGCTTCTTCCAGGCTCAGTTCCATGACATAACGTAAGTCAGAACCACGGCGCGCACGTTGTTGCTGACGACCACCACCAAATGCCCCACCAAAGATGTCACCGAACTGGCTGAAAATATCTTCTGCGCTAAAACCACCGCCGAAGCCGCCACCGCCGCCCATACCACCTTCAAAGGCCTGATGGCCCATGCGATCGTACATGCTGCGCTTTTCGCTGTCAGACAGTACTTCATAAGCTTCTGAAGCTTCCTTAAACTTTTCTTCAGCTTCTGGATTGTCAGGGTTGCGGTCTGGATGATATTTCATCGCCAACTTACGGTAGGCTTTTTTAATCTCATCATCACTAGCGGTTTTAGCAACACCCAAAACCTCATAATAATCACGTTTAGCCATGTCTGGCGATGCTCCTCACGGAATTTTATTTAATACTTAACTGTGGTCTGAAATTGGGGGTCAAACCAGTTTTTACAAGGGGGAATATGAAAAAAAATCGAAAGCTTAGAAAACAGCTTTACTTTGATAGAATTTGGACACGCCCTTGAACCAGGCATTAATCATGAAAATAAACGCAATAAAGCTGAATACGACGCCAGCGACCGTGCAGGCTTTCACCCATAACATGCTGTCCCAGGCATGGAAAAAGAGTGGAATAAACCAGAGGGCTGCAAAAAAAGCCAGCATGGTATAGATCACCACATTACGCATGATCCACAGCGCTTGTGCCTGTAGCCAGACTTCTGCATAGTCGACCTGAGCGACTTTGCGTGCTAACCAATAAGAAAAAATTCCAAAAATCACGGTAAAAGAGGCTAAAAACATGAACACATATGCAATGGCTACAGAGCGCCGCATTTGAGTTAAACTTTTTTGATTCATGTCTCTTTCAACCTCGTTGTCCGTTTCTGCAACACGGGAAAAACGGCAACTTCGCATTTTTTAAAATTGTAAAATTATCAGGCACTACTATATTAAAAAATTTAATATTTCGCACCTGATTTTAAGACAGTTTTAGACCGATTGCGAAGTTTTCTTTACCTTAAACCATTGCGCATACAAGGCCGGCAGGAAAAACAGGGTTAACAGTGTCGCCACAATCAGTCCGCCCATGATAGCAACCGCCATTGGACCGAAGAAAATGCTACGTGAAAGTGGAATCATGGCCAGTACAGCAGCCAGGGCAGTCAATACAATTGGACGGCAACGGCGTACCGTGGCATTGATGATGGCATCCCACTGTGATTCCCCTGCCTGAATATCCTGTTCAATCTGATCAATCAGAATCAGGGAATTACGCATGATCATGCCTGAGAGTGCAATCGTACCCAGCATGGCGACGAAACCAAACGGTTTATTAAACAATAACAGAAAGAGTACCACGCCAATGATGCCCAGTGGTGCGGTCAGGAACACAATAAAGGTCCGTGACATACTTCTCAGCTGGATCATCAGCAGGGTCAGAACCACTGCCAGGAACAATGGCATACCGGCATTCACAGATGTCTGACCACGTGCTGATTCCTCTACGGTTCCACCTACCTCAATCAAGTAGCCACTTGGTAATTGAGCTTTAATGCTCTCCAAGACAGGAGCAAGCTGATTGACCACGGTGGCTGGTTGTAAATTGCTACGGATATCCGCACGTACGGTAATTGTCGGCAAACGGTTACGATGCCAGATTAGTCCTTCTTCAAAGCTGTATTCAATATTGGCAATCTGCGCCAAGGGCACAAAGTTACCACGTGCAGTGGGTACCGCCAGACTGCTTAAAGATGCCACATCGACACGTTCAGCCTGCTCACCACGCAGACGGATTTCAATCAGCTCACGTTTTTCCCGGAACTGATCCAGTCCCGCGCCTGCAATGGAGCTGTTCAGAAAATTGGCCAGATCACTACTACTCACACCCATCTGACGGGCACGGTCCTGATCAATGTCTAATTTGATCACTTTACTTGGCTCGCCCCAGTCCAGATGCACATTGGTGGTGTTCTGGTTTTCGGCTACCTTGGCAGCGACTTTTTGTGCCCAGCTGCGTACCAGTGCCAAGTCTTCACCCGACACCCGGAATTGAAGTGGATAGCCGACTGGTGGACCATTTTCCAGCAAGGATACACGAGTACGTACTTCAGGTAACAGTAGACGAATCTGCTTGCTTAAAGATTCACGGATTTCATTGCGATCTTCTAGGGAAGAGGCCAATACCACAAACTGGGCAAAGCTGGTTTGAGGCAATTGCTGATCGAGTGGTAAGTAAAAACGTGGTGAGCCGGTGCCGACATACACCACATAATTATCAATGCCCTCTTGTTTAGACAGGAAATCTTCAACTTTTTTCACGGCAGCTTCGGTGGCTTTCAGTGAAGCCCCCTCTTCCAGTTTCAGATCAACCAGGATCTCCGCTCGATTCGAGGGTGGAAAGAACTGTTGCGGTACGAATTTAAACATGATGATCGACAGCGCAAAAATTCCTACAGTCAACGCAATCACGGTCTTGCGATAAGTGACACAGGTATTTACCCAACGTCTAAAACCCTGATAGAACCGGGTTTGATAAGGATCATGATGCTCCCCCGCATGATGCACAATCGGTTCTGGTTCAGGCTGCTTGCGCAGACGTGCCCAGAGACGCTGATACAAGGGGACTTTCTGGATAAGATCTTTATTAAAATCCGGCAGGAGTTTGTCACCCAGATAAGGGACAAACAGCACCGCAGCGATCCAAGACACCAGCAAGGCAACGGTCACCACCTGAAAGATGGAACGGGTATATTCCCCGGTACTGGATGCAGCAGTCGCAATTGGCAGGAAGCCAGCTGCCGTAATCAGGGTTCCGGTCAACATCGGAAATGCCGTGGTACGCCAAGCATGCCCGGCAGCTTCCAGCCGGCTATAGCCCTGTTCCATTTTGATCGCCATCATCTCAATGGCAATAATGGCATCATCAACCAGCAGGCCAAGTGCCAGAATCAGTGCACCTAGTGAAATCTTGTGCAGACCGACATCAAATAGCTGCATCCCGGCAAAGGTCATCGCCAGTACCAAAGGAATCGAAAAAGCCACCACCAGACCCGGACGGAAACCGAGGGAGAAGAAGCTGACCAGAAGCACGATAATCACCGCTTCCGCCAGCACCTTCATAAACTCGTTGATACTGCGCTTTACCGCCACCGGCTGATCCGATACTTTTTGCAGATCCATCCCCAGAGGCAGGGATTTCTGCAGACGGGCAAATTCCTGTTCCAGATGTTTACCCAAGGCAATGATGTCCCCACCCTTACGCATCGATACCGCAATACCAATGCCGTTTTCCCCCATAAAACGCATACGTGGCTGGGCGGGATCGGTAAAGCCGCGATAGACCTCTGCGACATCGCCGAGCTGGATGGTTTTACCATTCACATACAGTGGCATCTGCTGTAGCTCTTCTACAGTCTGCAATGCACCGCTGACACGAACCTGAATCCGGTCTGTGTCGGTTTCAAAGAAACCGGCATTGCTCATGGCATTTTGCTGTTGTAGCGATTGCTGAATGGCAGTGACTGGAATCCCCAGCTGTGCAGCTTTGGTATTAGAAATCTCAATCCAGATTTTCTGATCTTGCAGGCCAATCAGCTCAACTTTGGCAACATCTTTGACACGCTGCAATTGTAGTTGCAGACGGTCGGCATATTCTTTTAGTGTGGCATAGTCGAAATCTTTGCCTTTCAGCACATAGATATTGCCGAAAGTATCGCCGAATTCATCGTTAAAGAACGGACCTTGCACGCCTTGTGGCAGTTCATGCCGGATATCATTAATTTTCTTACGGACGTTATACCAGACATCAGGAACTTCTTTGGAGCGCAGCGAATCCTTGGCCACAAAGGTCACCAGCGATTCACCTGGACGGGAATAAGCCATGATGCGGTCATATTGTCCCGTGGTCATCAGTTCCTTTTCAATCCGGTCCGTGACCTGCAAGGAAACTTCCTGTGCACTGGCCCCCGGCCAGTAGGTCTGTACCACCATCACCTTAAAGGTAAAAGGCGGATCTTCACTCTGTGACAGTTTGGAATAGGACATGATGCCGACCAGACCGAGCAGAATCATGAAATACAGCACCAGACCCTTATTTTTCAGGGCCCATTCGGAAAGGTTAAAATTCATGTTTAACCTCCAGCCCGTATAGTTACACTACGGTTCTGACGGTCAATCGGACGGATCTTTTGCTGATCCCGGAGCAGGTGAATGCCTCCAATCACTACATAATCATCTGCTTTGAGGCCACTCAGCACAGGCACAGAATCACGGCCATAAGCACCAATTTGTACCGGGATCTTACGCACGGTAGCGTCCGGCTTAACGACCATCACATAGGCCTGACCATCCGTCGCAGAGACACTGGATAAGGGTACGCTCAGAGCATTGTCCTGAGTTTTGATAAAGAATACACGGGCACTTTGTCCGAGCTGAATTGACTTCTGGCCTTCACGTAATGCTACCCGAACCGTAAAAGTCCGGGACTGATCTGCAGCCGGAGAAATCTCACGCACATAAGCACCGAATTTTTCATCTTTTTTCGACCAAAGGGTAACCCAAGCGGGCTGACCCACTTTAATTTCGCTCACCGCCTGTTCCGGTACCCCAATCACCACTTCACGATCTCCGGAGAGCGCAATTTCAAAGGCTGCCTGCCCTGCTGCCACGACCTGACCGACTTCAATATGACGTGCAGTAATCACGCCATTTTTATTGGCAATTAAGCGGTTATAACCCGTCTGGTTACGGCTGACATCATAATTGGACTGGGCCTGCTTCAGATTAGATAGAGCGGCCTTATATTGATTCTCGACTGCATCATATTGCGAGCGGCTGACCGCATTGGCCGGCAGTAACTGTTTAAAACGGTTCAGTTCATCTTCCGCAATTTTGGCTGCAGACTGGGCACTTTCCAGTTGGGCACGTGCTGCGTTTAACTGCAGTTCTGCATCTTTAATATCTAAGCTTGCCAGTACTTGCCCTACCCGAACCTGATCCCCGACATCGACATAACGCTGGGTGATCTGACCAGCGACCCGGAACGCCAGTGGCGTTTGCTGACGTGCCTGTACATCCCCGGCATAGCTTTTCTGTTCTAAATAGGAGGTATTCGGCTGAGTCACCATGACAAAGGGAACTTCCTGTTCTGTTGTCGCATTGTTTTTGCTGCATCCCCCTAAGGTCACACTGCAAGCTATAATCATGCCGGTCAGGACGTACTGAATCGTGCTCATGTTGTCTGCTCTTATCAAATAATGATTTTTCTGGTCGATAGACTGCGCTATAGTGAACTGGTTATTTTTTAATTAATATACCATGCGGTACACTAATTAGAATTACCCCCATAAAACAATGACCATTTTTATTTTTTTGGAAAAAAATGTGCAAATTCCCGTAGGACGTCCTAAAGATCTCGAAAAGCGCCGGCGGATTCTGGATGCGGCCAAACACCTGTTTTTGCAGCATGGCTATCATGGTTCCAGCATGAACCAGATTGCGCAGGCTGCGGGCGTGACCAAGCTGACGGTATATAACCATTTTCAGGACAAAGCCACACTGTTTACCTGCGCGATTGAAGATACCTGTGAGCATCTGATTCCAGCCAGTCCAACGACACTGCTGCATGCCGAGAGCAATTTTCGTGATGCGTTGCATGAGGCCTGTATATTGTCGATGAATATGGTCAATCTGCCGGAAGCGATTAAACTGGATTTACTGCTGATGGAACTGGCTTCTGAGCAAAGCCCTTTAACCCAACAATTTTTTAATGCCTCACATCTGCGATTGAGCCAGCTCTGGCAAGAGTTCTTTCATCTGGCCCAGAGCTATCATTTTATTCAGCAAGATGATCCATTGCGTCAAACTGAACTGATGCTCTCACTGCTATTTGGTAACCGGCATCAGAAAGTTCTGCTGGGTGTTGTTCCCGTACCTGCCCTAAAACAACAGCAAATAATTATTCAGGACGCTATTCATATTTTCTTATTGCGCTATACCGCCTAAGCTGCCAATTTGTAATTAGATTCATACAAATTGGCATTTACCTTGCTATTTTATAGACAGGTCGTGTCCGACTTTTGTCTGTAACGGGCTTGGAATGCTTTCCAGGCGCGGTATAGTTAGGAAATGCAACAGAGGGAATATAAAAATGGCTCAACAAATTGATGCACCACTACGCGAAGACGTACGTTTACTGGGCAATCTGCTCGGTGAAACCTTAAAGCTACATGCGGGGCAGGATTTGTTTAATCAGGTAGAACAGATTCGGGCGCTTTCCAAAGGTGCTCGTGACGGCCAGCTAGAAGCAGAAAAACAACTCGAACAGCTATTTCTCAGTCTGGAAGATGATGAAATTCTTCCGCTTACCCGCGCCTTTACCCACTTCCTGAACTTTGCCAATATTGCCGAGCAATATCACGTGGTCCGTCGTCGCCGTCAAAGCGAATTTGATGAAACTGCCGAATCGCCAAATCCCCTGGTTCCCCTATTTGAAAAATTTAAACAGCAGGAAATTTCCGCTGAAAGCCTATATCAGCAGATCTGTGAACTGAAAATTGAACTGGTACTGACTGCGCATCCGACTGAAGTCAGCCGCCGTACCCTGATTCAAAAATATGATGGTATCAATGACTGTCTGTCCAAATGCGACCAGCAGAAACTTACCCCGCGTGAACGCCAAGCCGTTTTGGCCGAACTGAAACAGCTAATCACGTCTGCCTGGCAGACTGATGAAATCCGTCAGCATCGTCCGACACCAGTCGATGAAGCCAAATGGGGCTTTACTACCATTGAACAGACCTTATGGAATGCAGTACCAAAATTCATCCGTGAACTGGATGGCATGGTACAGGAACAGTGCGGTCAGTCATTACCGCTCAGTGTTGCGCCAGTACGTTTTGCCTCCTGGATGGGGGGTGACCGTGACGGTAACCCGAATGTAACTCATCACATTACTCAGGAAGTACTGTGGCTGTCACGCTGGAAAGCTGCTGATCTGTATTTACGTGATATTGAAGATCTGCGCTGGGAACTGTCGATCCAGCAATGCAGTGAAGAACTGCAACAGGCGCTGGGCAGCTCACATCCGGAACCTTATCGTGAATATCTCCGTGACACCCGTGAACGCCTGAAAGCAACGCGGCACTGGCTAGCAGAAAAACTGCATGGCAATGATGCCGATGACAGCCAGGTAATTAAAACCAAAGATGAGTTATTACAGCCTTTATTGGTGTGCTATCGCTCGCTGCTAGCGTGCAATCTGCCGGAAATTGCCAATGGCAAACTGCTGGACTTTATTTACCGTGTGAACAGTTTCGGCATTGAATTGCTGAAACTGGATATCCGTCAGGAATCTGGCCGTCACCGTCAAGCGATCTCTGCGATTACGGAGTATCTTGGCTTAGGTAATTTTGAAACCTGGACTGAACAGGCACGTCAAAATTTCTTATTACAGGAACTGCAAAGCAAGCGTCCGTTATTACCCAAATACCTCAATGAACCGGCAGGCAGCCTGATTGAGCATCCGGATGTGCAGGAAGTCTTTGCGACCATGCGTACGCTGGCAGAACAGCCAAGTGAATCACTCGGTGCCTATATCATTTCGATGGCGGAATATCCAAGTGATGTACTGGCGGTTTTATTGCTGCAAAAAGAAGCAGGTATCAAACAGGCTTTACGTGTAGTGCCTCTCTTTGAAACTTTGAAAGATCTCGACGGCGCAGCCAGCACCATGTCGACCCTGTTCAATATGCACTGGTATAAACAGCATATTCAGGGCAAGCATGAAGTCATGATTGGCTATTCAGATTCAGCCAAGGATGCCGGTTTTATGTCTGCCAACTGGGCGCAATACCGTGCCCAAGAGGAACTAACGGCTGTTGCAAAACAGCATGGTATCCAGCTGACGCTGTTCCACGGCCGTGGCGGTTCAATCAGCCGAGGGGGTGCTCCAACACAACAGGCCCTGTTCTCACAACCACCCGGCTCGATCTCAGGTGCGATTCGTGTCACTGAACAGGGTGAGATGATCCGCTTCAAGTTCGGTCTGGAAGGCATCGCGCTACAAAACCTGGAGATCTATACCGCGGCAACACTGGAAGCAACGCTATTGCCGCCCCCTGTGCCGAAAACAGAATGGCGTGACCTGATGCATCAGATGACTGATTTATCGGTACAGGTCTATCGCCAGACAGTCCGTGAAAATCCCCACTTTGTAAAATACCTGCGTACCGTCACCCCTGAGCTGGAACTGCAAATGCTGCCCTTAGGTTCACGTCCAGCGAAACGTAAAGTAAGTGGCGGGATTGAATCTTTACGTGCAATTCCATGGGTCTTTGCCTGGACCCAGATCCGTTTGATGCTACCTGCCTGGCTCGGTACGGGTGCTGCATTAAATGAGGTACTGGATCAGGGTCAACGTGCCACACTCGATGAAATGCTAGCGCAGTGGCCATATTTCCAGACCCTGATTGATATGCTGGAAATGGTCCTGTCCAAAGCAGATGGTGATGTGGCATTGTATTATGAGTCACACTTGACTCATGATCCCGACCTGAAAGTATTGGGTGAGGAACTGCGTCAACGTCTGAAAGATGCGGTACAAACGCTGCTGACCTTAAAAGGTGAATCAAAACTGCTGACCAGTAACGATGTGCTGGATCAATCAATGCGTGTGCGTAAGCCCTATTTACTGCCGCTGCACTTGTTACAGGCCGAACTGATGAAACGCCGTCGTCTGTATCTGGCAGAGCAAAATGCTGAACACACCCCGGTAGATCATGCCTTAATGGTAAGTATTGCCGGAATTGCCGCTGGTTTACGTAATACGGGCTAAGTAATTTTTAATCATGAAGAAGCACATCTCCATGATGTGCTTTTTTATTGAACAGTCAATAGTCAAAAAAGCTTTCTTTTATATATCACATTAGATTTATTTATAGATCATCCCAAGAAGTAGCTGATGAATTAATCTACTGATTTCACTTTATTTTTAAACCACTTTACTTTTACCACACGGTAAAATCTCAAATAAAGTCATAGAATTAATTTGAACAAAAATTTTGTTTTGGTAATTAAATCTTCGAAAGAACAAGAGTATGATGTGCTCAATTTATCTTTTGAGTGCTCATTTTATGTCCAGTTGGTTTCCCAAATGGCGCCCTTATGAGGGCAGTATCGATGCACGACCAGTAGGTACCGCAGAGTATTTACCACCCGCACAAACTGTAATTCTGGGTGTACAACACGCTTTTGCAATGTTTGGTGCCACTGTACTGGCACCGTTTTTAATGGGCTTTGATCCAAACCTGGCAATCTTAATGTCAGGGATCTGTACCATTCTGTTCTTTATAATGACAGGTGGTCGAGTTCCAAGTTATTTAGGTTCAAGCTTTGCCTTCATTGGTGTGGTGATTGCGGCAACCGGTTATGCCGGTGGTGCTGGCCTCAATCCGAATATTGGCGTTGCAGCAGGCGGGATTATTGCCTGTGGTATCTTCTATGCCTTGATGGGTTTTCTGGTCATGGCAACAGGGACCCGCTGGATTGAAAAACTGATGCCACCAGTCGTCACTGGTGCGGTGGTCATGATTATTGGCTTGAACCTGGCTCCTGTGACTGTAAAAAGCGTGATGGGCAATACTTTTAATATGTGGATGTCTTTGGTCACAGTATTGTGTATGGGTTCAATTGCCGTATTCACTCGTGGCTTACTGCAACGTCTATTATTATTAGTCGGTCTATTGTTAGCGTATCTGATCTATTTCGTACTTAGCAATGTCATGGGTTATGGCACTGCAATCAATTTCCTGCCAATTCAGCAGGCTGCCTGGTTTGGTTTACCGACCTTCCATGCGCCGACTTTTGAGTTGAATGCCATGCTGATTATTGCACCGATTGCCTTGATTCTGGTCGCTGAAAACCTCGGGCATATTAAAGCAGTCGGCGCAATGACTGGAGAAAACCTGGATCCGCATATCGGTAAAGCCTTTGTTGCAGATGGTGTTGCGACTACCTTGGCTGGTGGTGTCGGTGCTCCGGGGATGACCACGTATGGTGAAAACATCGGTGTGATGGCTGTGACCCGTGTCTACTCCACCATTATCTTTGCCGTAGCCGGTGTGTTTGCTGTGTTCCTGGGTTTATCACCGAAGTTTGGTGCAATCATTCATACCATTCCAACTGCGATTCTGACTGGTGCTTCGATTGTAGTCTTTGGTTTGATCACCATTGCCGGTGCAAAAATCTGGATTGAAAATAAAGTCGACTTCTCACAAAACAAAAATCTGATGGTTGCGGCTGTGACCATTATTTTAGGTACGGGTGACTTTGCCCTGACCTTTGGTGATTTCAACCTGGGTGGAATTGGTACTGCAACATTTGCAGCCTTATTCCTGAACTGGTTCTTCAGCCTGGTCGATAAAAAATAGATTCCAAGTAATTAATTTAATAGCAGCTGCCAAGGCTGCTTTTTTTATGTGAGAAGAATTGTTTAAGATAGGTGGATTCTTTGCAATGAGCATCCTGTAGATGCGTCTGGATTTATTTGATTTACAGCTGTTTTTAAATATTGTTGAAACTGGCAGCCTGACCAGGGGTGCCGAATACTCGTCAATTTCCTTGCAAGCTGCCAGTGAAAGGATTAAAAAACTGGAACAGCACTATCAGGTCAACCTGTTCATCCGTCATTCTAGCGGAGTAAAACTCACTTTTGCCGGACAGGTCTTCGCTGAACATGCTCAAGCCATCCTGCAACAGGGACAACAGCTGTCACAAGCTATGGCAGTTTTTAGTGAAGGACAGCATTCTAATATCAGCTTGTGGTGTAATTCATCAGCACAAAGTGAATATCTTCCCCTGTTGCTACCCAAGTATCTGGTCAATAACCCCAATATCCAGATTGATCTAAAAGAAGCAGAGAGCAATGACATCATTGCAGCATTGACCAATGGCACTGCCAAACTCGGTTTAATTTCCAGCTTCTTTGCTACTCCACAGTTGCAAACCCTGGAATTTTCAGATGATCCTTTGGTGCTAATCTGTCCGGAACAGCATGATCTAAGTACCGGCAAAGCATTAAAATTAGGGGACTGTCTGAATTATCCCTTTGTGGGTTTAATGCAATATCACTCCTTACAACAGTCTATTGAAACCCAGGCCAGATTACTCCACTGCGAAATCCAATACCGCTTAAGATTGCCGAATTTTTCTGCTATTGCTCAGGTGGTTGCGAATGGTGTTGGCATTGCCATCATGCCGCAACGTGCTGCGCAACGTTTGGCCAAGCTCTATGCATTTAAGCAAATCCAGTTGACTGGAGATTGGGCCAACCGCAAGTTACTATTAGCTGCGAAAAATTTTGATGAACTGAGTGCTGCCTATCAACATTTTAGTCAGTTTTTACTTTCTGCCGAGATTCAGAAAGTCTTGGATTAAATCCAGCCGAACTGGTGCAGTATCATATAACTGCCCAGAGCAATCAGACCGATAAAAAATACAGTACGGAATTTCTGCTCAGGAATGCGATAGCGAATTTTCTTACCCAACCACATGCCGATGAGCGCAGGAACTAAAGCAATTGCCGACATGGCATAATCGATCGGAATGTCTTCCACAGGATTTTGATGCAGGAAAATCGCCAGACACAACGTCGAGGTGGTAAAGGCTAAGCCTAAAGCCTGTACCAGATCATCACGTTTTAAATGTAAAGTCTGTAGATAAGGGACGACCGGAATCACCACGACCCCTGTGGCAACGGTTAAAGCACCACCGAGATAACCCATAATTGGAGACAGCCAGCTCTCATGCCGGCTTAAATCCGGCATCTTTTTCGCAAACAAGCCATACAGCCCGTATAAGGCCAACATCCCGCCCAACAGAGCTTCGCTGTGAAATTCAGAATGTCCCAAGGTCGGGAAAACACTCCACACTGAACCGACGATAATGCCTAACAACAGCAGCCAAAAACGGCGTATCAGCTGTAACACATGACCTTCAGCAAAGAGTTGCCAGAAATTAGTCAGCATGGAGGGAATGATCAGTAAAGTTGCCGCTTGAAAGGGACTCATGAAAATAGTCAGTAAACCCATAGAAACCGCGGGTAAACCTAAACCAATCGTACCTTTAATCAGACCTGCCAAGGTAAAAATGGCAATAACGAAAGCAATCATCTGATGATCCCAAATTTATTTAGGACCATGCTATAAAAATGACTGCCAAAGAAAAATCAGGGTTTTAAGGATACAGCCTCAAGCAAATCTTGAGGCTCAAGATGTACTTTGCTGGAAAGCATCAGATTGACCAGCACAGATTTTAAATAAAGGGCGCTTAAGGACGAAATTCTTTCAGTTCGCGCTGAATAAAATGCTGGAACATTTCCCGATACAGGTGCTCGATAAACACTGGGTCAATGCCCTGCTTTTGAGCTTGGGCTTTGACATTTTCAACAACCTGCTCCATCCGTTCCGGAGATTGCAGGTCAGTTTCAGTTTTCTTGAAACGGGTGGTTTGGTCTACATAAAACTGGCGCGCAGCAATCAGCTCAACCAAAGCTGTATCAATCGCGTCAATCTGCTCACGTGCATGTTGTAATGATTCAGCTTTTACTTTGTTCATGTTTATTCAGTTCACTTTCAGTTTGATTATCACTCTTATATTTTTCTTCTAACACATTACTGAAAATACTTTCAATCATCCAGACACGATATAAGCTATTAAATACAAAACTTTGATTATCAATCCGAAGTTCCAGCACCGGCAAGTTGGGCTGAGACTTCATTTCACAGAGCATATCATTGTCTTTAAGCTTGGCCTGAATATCTTCTTCGGTCAGTTGCTCAATTCCCAGTTCCTGCTGTAAGGCATTGAAATGTGGGGTATAACTCAAGTCACGTCCACGCGTCCAAACCGCCTGCAAAATCCGGTACATCGCATCCACCCGCCCTTCTTCCGGGCAGCTGTAATACAGCTGTGCCATCGGCAAAATGCTTTGTACCGTCGGTCGGCAAAATGGGGTAAATTCGACTTCAGTCCGTTTTGACAGGCGCGTTGCCAGTCCCCAGTCAAAGCCATCACGGCCACGATAAGACAGCGGATAGACATTCAGATGGATATTATAAAAATCAGCCAGTTCTTCCTTAATATAGGCCAGCAACAGCCAGGAAATTGGATCTTCCAGGGCAATATACAGATCCAGTTCCGGATCTAAGCCCTGAATTTCATTCAGTTCTTCAGCATCACTGATCAGGTGCTCACGCCATTCAATATGATTGATCAGGAAGATTGGATTACCCGTCAGTAATTTTTGCTGTTTCAGACGGCGGGTTAAACGCAGCAGATCATCTACGGCATGATACTGACGGCCACCAAAATCAAAATAGCTGGCCAAAACCGGGGTTGTGTCAAAGACCCGTTCAGAAAAATCCTGTGGCTGATGATGGCGACTGGCCATGCTATGCAAGGTACGCAGTTTGCCATACTGCTTTTGCCAGAGCATATGAAAGATATCTTCCAGCAGATAAAGAAAATCCTGGCCACGCAATGGTGTTCGGCGCAGAATGGTTTCGGCCTGTTTTAAGGCTTCTGCAGTAGGTAATTCAGGCGTTTCATGAAAGCTGAAACGATGCTGTCTGGAGAGAATTTTGGCATCATTAATACAGTAATTTTGCCATTCTTCAAAAGACATCTGATTCGGTATTTCGCCACGTTGACTCGAAATTACCACCTTCAACGGTTTTAATTCCGGACTCAGGATCTCTTCTAGTTGTGGTAACAGCTGTACTGCCAGATAGCTATACACATCATCCAGCCGCAGATAAATCGTTAGGCCATCTTCAGCAGATAGCACCGCCTGGCGGGTTGGCTTTTGATAAAACCAACTCGATCGGATTGGATCGAACCAACGGCGTAACAGGGACATGAGATCAGCCTCAGTAGAGAACAACGCAGCAGATGACAGCGTCTAACTGCTACAGGATACTATCTTTTTCACCAGAATAGCAGATCACCTGGATCTGCTGTATGTGAAAAAACTTATATCAATTCAGGACAAAATGATCAATGTTTACAGAGCGTTTAGATCTCGAGATTTAGGTCAGTCACTGCCCCGGTTTCTGCACCAGAGGTCAGTTTGGCAAACTTGGCTAATGCTCCATGCGTGTAATTCGGTTTTGGTTTAATCCAGGCGGCCTGACGTGCAGCGATTTCCTCATCCGAGACATGCCAGGTCATTTCACGGGTTTCGGCATTGATCGAAATCTCATCGCCATTTTGTACCAGACCGATCGGTCCACCTTCATAGGCTTCTGGGGTGACATGACCAATCACAAACCCATGACTACCACCGGAGAATCGGCCATCGGTAATCAGTGCTACGGAATCCCCTAAGCCTTTACCAATAATCGCTGAGGTCGGTTTCAGCATTTCTGGCATGCCTGGTCCACCTTTAGGACCAACACCGCGAATCACCACCACTTCACCCGGCTGAACTTCACCATCCAGAATCCCGCGCATGGCGCCCTGTTCACCCTCAAAGACCCGCGCTGGTCCTTTGAAGTAAAGACCTTCCTTACCGGTAATTTTGGCCACGGCACCTTTTGGTGAAAGGTTACCTTTCATAATGATCAGATGTGAATCTTTTTTCACCGGCTGGTCAAATGGCAGGATAATCTGCTGACCTTCAGGATAATCTTTTACATTCGCCAGGTTTTCTGCCAGAGTTTTACCAGTCACAGTCAGGCACGAACCATCCAGCATACCGGCATCCAGCATGCGCTTCATCAGTGGCTGGATTCCACCTATAGCAATCAGTTCCGACATCAGATATTTACCCGATGGACGTACATCAGCGACTACAGGAATGTCTTTACCAATCCGGACAAAGTCATCCAGACTGAGCTCTACACCTGCGGTATGTGCCATGGCCAGCAGATGGAGTACACCATTGGTCGAACCACCTAAAGCAATCAGCACTTTAATTGAATTTTCAAAAGCAGCTTTGGTCATGATGTCACGTGGCTTGATATCCAGACGTAACAGATTCATCACGGCTTCACCAGCACGGGCACAGTCGATCTGCTTGTCTTCAGAGACGGCTTCCTGTGCAGAAGAACCCGGCAGGCTCATACCAAGTGCTTCAATCGCAGAAGCCATGGAATTCGCGGTATACATCCCGCCACAAGAACCTGGACCCGGCAAAGCCACTTCTTCAATATGCTTGACCTGAATCGCATTGATTTCACCTTTGGCATGCTGTCCGACTGCTTCAAATACGGAAATCATGTCGGTATGACCTTCGCCCGGTTTGATGGTACCGCCATAAATAAACAGACCTGGACGGTTTAGACGTGCCAATCCCATGATGCAGCCCGGCATATTTTTATCACAGCCGCCAATGGCAATTACGCCATCATAGGCCTGACAGCCGACCACTGCTTCAATCGAATCCGCAATGATTTCACGGGATAGCAAGGAGTATTTCATACCTTCAGTACCATTAGAAATCCCGTCGGAAATGGTAATGGTATTGAAGATAATGCCCTTACCTCCCGCAGCACTCACACCCTGCTCGACTGTACGTGCCAAGCCATCAATATGCATATTGCAAGGCGTGACATTGGCCCAGGTCGAAGCAATGCCTATAAAAGGACGAGTAAAGTCTTCATCCTGAAAACCCGTGGCACGCATCATGGATCGGGCCGGGGCATTTTCGATGCCTTCATAAACGGGGGCTGAATGCTCGCGGATATTGTCTTTACTCATCTTGTTTTGTCCTGGATGTAATTCTTGTGAAGCCTGAAAGCTGTCTAGGTTTTATCCGATTGTATAGAAAGCCGTGTCGACATAAAAGTAAGACTCTGTGTATTACCTAAGTCTGTTTTTCTCTTGCTATAGACGCATGAGTAAGAGCGATATCAATGTCGCTGCTTTGCACTCATCTTAAAGCAATGCTTTAAACTTGTTCAGGCAATAGAGTCAGTGCAATAAAAGTATTTTTTACTTTGGCTCTATCAAAAATAAAAGTCTGCCTATGCAAAAATTATTAAAACCCTAAAAGTGATTTGAGGCAGAGAATTATCAAACAATCAGACTAGCATTTGCAGTGCAATATCAGGGGGTTGCCATACGACCCGACTCGGATTTTTAAAGCCGAGCCTTTTTCTTGGACGATGATTTAAATATTGAAAAACTGAGATAGATTCATCTACATAGTCATTCAAATCACTGCCTGGCGTATTATTAATATATGTGTACTTAATTCAACTGATGAAGATCAAGTTCTTCATTGGATGCCAAGACCACAGATCCAAGAATCGGAGCCCCCAAAATCACAGGAACAGCTAAAATCCAAAATACGACGGTGTAATGTGGATCAAAGAAAAATTGAATACTAAGTGCGGCTAAAATCATAATGAGCACTAAAATTACGACAAAGCGGCTAATAAATTTCATTGACATGCGTGTAATCACTTTTGCATTGATACTGTATTTTTACTATACACCTACTTTTATTAAGCCTTTATTGGTTTTAAATATCTAAAGTACTGCCATGATTGCTTTTATGAAAGTTCACGTGATTTACCCAGCCTTAAATATCTAAGAAATAAAAAAAGCACTCCATCTGGAGTGCTTTTTTGTGCTATAAAAGTTTACAGCTTAGATGTCACGTACTGCACCTTTCGCAGCACTCGTGGTGTGCATTGCATAGGCTTTCAAGGCTTTAGAAATCTTGCGTGGACGCTCTTCCGCAGGCTTCCAACCTTTGGCTTCTTGCGCTGCACGACGTTCTGCCATTACAGCGTCCTCAACAGCCAAATGAATCGTACGATTCGGAATATCGATTTCGATACGGTCACCATCTTCAACCAGACCAATCGCACCACCTTCCGCAGCTTCTGGTGACACGTGACCAATTGAAAGACCTGATGAACCACCCGAGAAACGACCATCTGTTACAAGTGCACAGTCTTTCCCTAAACCTTTCGATTTCAGGTAGCTGGTTGGATACAACATTTCTTGCATACCTGGACCACCACGTGGGCCTTCGTAACGAATTACAACCACATCGCCTGCCGTGATTT
This sequence comes from Acinetobacter sp. LCT-H3, assembly GCF_001866125.1. Lineage (NCBI taxonomy): Bacteria > Pseudomonadati > Pseudomonadota > Gammaproteobacteria > Moraxellales > Moraxellaceae > Acinetobacter > Acinetobacter sp. LCT-H3. The sequence goes on from NZ_MODX01000025.1 coordinate 29,269, forward strand.
TACCGCCCAAGATCGCTTCAACTGCTGAATCCTGGCTTTCAAATACACGTGCTGTACCGTTGAACTTCAAGATCGACTCATCTACACCAGCCGTTTTTACAATACAGCCATCTAGTGCGATGTTGCCATAAAGTACTGCCAGACCACCGTCTTTAGAGAAGGCATGTTCAGCATTGCGGATCACACCATTTTCACGGTCACCATCTAAACGTGAGTAGTAGCGATCTTGTGAGAATGCGGTTTGTGTTGGTACACCGCCCGGTGCTGATTTAAAGAAGTTATACACCTCTTCATCTTCAGTACGGATAATGTCCCATTTATCCAAGGCATCTTTTAAAGTTGCTTCATGGACGGTGGGTACAGAGGTATCCAACAAGCCTGCGCGATCCAGTTCACCCAAGATCGACATGATGCCACCAGCGCGGTGTACGTCTTCCATATGCACGTCCTGCTTTGCAGGTGCAACTTTACACAGGACTGGCACTTTACGAGACAGACGGTCAATGTCATTCATGGTGAAATCAACACCAGCTTCATGAGCAGCTGCCAATAAGTGAAGTACAGTGTTAGTTGAACCGCCCATCGCGATATCTAAAGTCATAGCATTTTCATACGATGCTTTGGTTGCGATATTGCGTGGCAGCAAGCTGTAATCATTTTGCTCGTAGTGACGTTTGGTGATCTCTACGATGAGTTGACCTGCTTTTTCAAATAACTTTTTACGGTTTGCATGTGTAGCAAGTGTTGAACCATTACCTGGTAAAGACAGACCCAATGCTTCAGTTAAGCAGTTCATTGAGTTCGCTGTGAACATACCAGAACATGAACCACAAGTTGGACATGCAGAACGTTCATATGCTGCAACTTCTTCATCAGTGAAGCTATCATCTGCTGCAACCACCATGGCATCAACAAGGTCAATCGCGTGTTCATTACCACGGATTTTCACTTTACCGGCTTCCATTGGACCGCCTGACACGAATACGACTGGAATGTTCAGGCGCATTGCCGCCATCAGCATCCCCGGTGTGATTTTGTCACAGTTCGAGATACAGACCATCGCGTCAGCACAGTGTGCATTCACCATATACTCAACCGAGTCCGCGATTAGGTCACGTGAAGGCAGTGAATACAACATGCCATCGTGACCCATTGCGATACCATCATCCACAGCAATGGTGTTAAATTCTTTTGCTACGCCGCCTGCTTGTTCAATCTGACGCGCCACCAATTGACCGAGGTCTTTAAGATGTACGTGGCCCGGAACGAACTGGGTAAATGAGTTGACCACTGCAATAATTGGCTTGCCGAAGTCTTCATCCTTCATACCAGTGGCGCGCCATAAGCCACGCGCACCCGCCATGTTTCTTCCGTGTGTCGATGTTTTTGAACGATAGTCAGGCATTGTGTTATTCCAACAAAGGTTGTGCTTGAGATGAATGAGTTCATTCACTCTGGCGAAATCTGTCTGATCGAGAGTATGAAATCAGTCGAAAATTGAACATATCATACACCAAGTTACACGGCGGATCAGGCACTTATCGATGTGACAGGATGGGATATGCTCAGAGCAGTTTCAGTACGTACACGATTAAAATCTTTTATTAAAAACTACTATACCGCTATCGTTCCGGATTAAATACAAAACTTTCATGAATATTTTTTACAATTTGCATGAGTTTTTTTTATATGAAATTTGAGTGATTTATCACGGTAATGGGTGGTGCTGAGCTTTAAGCTTTTGCTGAATTAGGCTGCGAATTGCCTTATGCCTTATAATGCCTTTAAGTTTATTTGGAATTTCATCCGTGAAAATCATTTTTGCAGGCACACCAGAATTTGCAGCCACTGCATTGGCTGCGCTGCTAAAAACCGACCATGAGATTGTGGCGGTGTATACCCAGCCGGACCGTAAAGCGGGTCGCGGCCAAAAACTCACTGCATCTGCGGTTAAACAGCTGGCACTGGAACACAATGTTCCGGTCTATCAACCGCTACACTTTAAATCTTCAACAGACGAAGGTCTGGCAGCTCAAGCTGAGTTAAAAGCCTTAAATGCGGATGTCATGGTAGTGGCAGCTTATGGTCTGATCCTGCCGCAAGTGGTTTTAGATACACCGAAATATGGCTGTCTGAATATTCACGGTTCATTACTGCCGCGCTGGCGTGGTGCCGCACCGATCCAGCGTGCCATCGCAACGGGTGATGCCGAGACTGGTGTGACCATTATGAAAATGGCGGCTGGTCTGGATACTGGCGACATGATGTATAAAACCATCTGCCCGATTGAGCCACAAGACACCTCTGCTTCTTTGCATGACAAGCTGGCTCAGCAAGGTGCTGAAGCAACAGTCAAAGTGCTGGAATCAGAAGAATCTCTACAGCACTATCTTGATCACCGCGAAGTGCAGGATGAAGCGCTTACGGTTTATGCACATAAATTGTCCAAGGCAGAAGCTAAAATTGATTGGACTCAGGATGCGGTCACGATTGACCGCAATATCCGTGCATTTAATCCATGGCCAGTAGCTTTTACACCTATTGATGAAACAAATAATCTGCGTGTTTGGGGTTCTTTGTTATCTCATGAAAATGCGGAAGGCAAGGCCCCTGGAACTATCCTCGCGCTAGATAAACATGGCGTACATGTGGCTTGTGGTGATCAAAAAGCTATTTGCCTGACCTCACTGCAGTGGCCGGGCGGTAAAGCGCTGAATCCGGTTCAAATCAATCAAACCCAAAAATTACATGTAGGACAAATACTGGCATGAGTCATTACGAAGCCGGCACATCGCACCTGAACTTACGTGCCCAGGTGATTCGCACCCTGCTCGCGGTACAGCAAGGGCAATCACTTGCCAGTGTTTTGCCACAACATCTAGGCAAAGTGGCAGAGCGTGACCGTGCCCTGTTCCATGAACTGGTTCTTGGGACACTGCGTCAGTGGTATGCGTTGAAAAGCGTGACCCTGCCACTCTTGGTGAAACCAATTAACAATGATACGGTCGAAACCTGCCTTTATGTCGGTCTATATCAGTTGCTGGAAACCCGGATTGCGCCGCATGCCGCAATTTCCGAGACCGTAACGGCGGTTAAACAGCTCGGCTATCAGGCTTTAAGTGGTGTAGTGAATGCCATCCTGCGTCGTGTTTCACGTGAAACACCTGAATTCCAGGCAGCATTAAAACAGGCGCATGGTTTGCCAAGCTGGTTATATAAACGCTTAAAGAAAGACTGGCCTGAACAGCTGCTGGAACTTAGCACTGAACTGAAACAGGTGGCTCCTCTGACCTTACGCGTCAATGAACGTCAAGTGAGCCGTGATGAGTATTTAGAAATTCTGGAAGAGCATGATATTGCTGCGCATGCCTGCAGTATTTCTGAAGTGGGTATCGTGCTGGATGAAAGTGTCCATGTACCGCACCTGCCCGGCTTCGATGTCGGTGGTTTCTCGGTACAGGATGAGCATGCCCAGCTCTGCGCCACTTTACTGCCCAACCTGAATAATAAATATATCGTCGATGCCTGCGCAGCACCGGGTGGCAAGACCGCACATATCCTGGAAAAATACAGTCCTAAAAAGCTGATTGCACTGGATCAGGATGCCAAACGTCTGCTGCGCGTCCAGGAAAACCTGGAACGTCTACTACTTGAAGGTGAGCATGTAGAAATCGTTACTGCTGATGCGATCAGCTGGCAGGCGGCTGAGCAGCCGGACTGTATCGTACTGGATGCACCCTGCTCAGCGATTGGTGTGATGCGTCGTCATCCAGATATTCGCTTACTGCGTCAATCCACTGATATCGCCCAGACGGTGGAACTGCAAAAACAGATTCTGGAAAATATGTGGCAGCAGCTGAAAGTTGGCGGTACTTTGCTTTATATCACCTGTTCAATTCTAAAAGCAGAAAATGAACAGCAGATGGTTGAGTTCTTTACTACCCATGCGGATGCCAAAGAAATCAAAATCGAAGCGAATTGGGGTATTGAGCAGATTCATGGTCGTCAGCTGTTACCGAAAGCGGGTCAAGGCGATGGTTTTTTCTATTGCCGAATCGAAAAAACAGCTTAAATAGTTGTTTGAAGAAAAAGGCAGCTTCGGCTGCCTTTTTTTTATTTTGGATTTATTGGAGAAATTTGAAAATCACCAGACTGCTGGCAAGCGCCGCCATCCCACTAATCAGGCCATAAACCGTTTCGTGACCTTTGGAATAACGCTTGGCGGTTGGCAACATTTCATCCAGTGCCAGATAGACCATCACGCCACCGATCAGACCGAAAATGATGCCATAGATGGTGGTATTCAGATACGGTGCCAGAATGAAGTAGCCCAATGCGGCTCCCAAAGGTTCCGCCAGACCAGAAACCAAACTGGCGAGCAATGCATAGGATTGTCGATGTGTCGCCATATATACCGGTAAAGCAATCGCTACACCTTCCGGGATATTGTGAATCGCAATCGCTACCGCTAACGGCGCACCCAGCATCGGGCTTTCCAGCGTTGCAAAAAAGGTCGCCATGCCTTCCGGCAAATTATGTGCAGTAATGGCAAATAACGTGAGCAAGCCGGTACGCAGCAACTGTTCCTGTCCTAGGTCCTGGGTATTATTTTTTTCCAGGGTTTCATGCGGATTGGGGACCAAATGATCCAGTAACAGCACTAAGACTGCACCCAGTAATAAGGTCAAGGTTCCCCAGGCATACCCCATTTTCGCGCCATACGCCACGCTAAAAGAATCAATGGATTTAGTCAGAATCTCAGTAAGAGACACATAAATCATCGCTCCAGCAGCAAAGGCCAGACCGAAGGACATGACACGCAGGTTGGGCTTTTTTAAAAATAATACTAGTCCTCCACCCACCACGGTGGCCAAGCCGGCAAATAGAGTTACGGCAAAGGCTGTATAGACTTGTGCATCAGTAACGGAAGCAATACCCATAAATCAGCCATTAAAAAAAGTCATTATCAGCAAAGATGATAATGACTTTCATTTACAGCAACAATCAGTTTATGTGAAGATTATTAGTCTTCTGGTTCTTCCGGATTTTTTGCCAGATGAATCACAGACAGTACCAGACCACCCCATAATAAAACGATGGAGAAAATCATCATGATCAATGCAGATGTATTCATATTGGTTCTCCTAACTATGACGGTCTTTAACTAGACTGAGCAGAATAGCGCCCAAAATAAAGAATGCAAGGGTGCCCCCACCAATCGTCCATAGCGTACTTGCGGGATAACCACCATAGCCTTCTGCCATGATTGATTTCAGGGTTAAACCCAATGCCAGCAATAATGACAAAGGCGTGATCACTGTCAGCATGAACTTCCAGCTGGCACCAAGTTTCACACTGGCAAATTCATTGACATGCATTTCCAGCTGTTTCATCAATGGACGGCGGAACCAGGACAATAAAATAATCGATAACAGGCCACCACCGACAATACCGATGTTATTGGCAAAGTAGTCAATAATGTCGACAAATGTAATGGCACTATGGGTCGAGAAGATCAAAGTCGATACCACTGCTGAACCACCGGCAATAATCGTCACGGACTTGTTCTTTGACCAGCCCAGCTTGTCCTGGAATGCCGCAATTGGCACCTGCAGGATACTGACCATGGAGGTAATACCCGCCACTGTTAATGACGCAAAGAATAGGAAGCCGAACAGGTCACCGCCTGCACCTAAACTGGAAATGATTTTCGGGAAGGCAATAAAGGCCAGACCGATACCACCAGATACTACATCTTCAACCTTTGCACCTGAGCTGAATGCCATGAAACCAAGTGCTGCAAAGACACCAATACCTGCCAGAATTTCAAAAGACGAGTTCGCCAATGCCACTACGATACCTGAACCGGTCAGGTTGGTTTTACGTTTCAAGTAAGATGCATAGGTCAACATAATCCCGAAACCCACGGAAAGTGAGAAGAAGATGTGACCAAAAGCTGCCAGCCAGACTTTATAATTGGTCATGGCTTCCCAGTTCGGAGTAAAGAAGGCATTTAAGCCATCAACTGCACCAGGTAAACGTACCGCCTGGATCACCAGGATCGTGAATAAAATCACCAGCAATGGCATAAAGATTTTATTCGCCAGTTCTACCCCACGGCGTACTCCACCGTAAAGGATCAGCATCACCGCTGCCCAAACGACTACCAGACCAAAAAACAGTACCGGAACAAAACCGAAGGTCAGGCCTTCACCATTTTGCAGATAGGTATTGAAGAAAAAACCTTGAGTATCGGTTCCCCACTGTTGTCCGAAGGAATAGAACATATAACTGCCAGCCCAGGACAATACGCTGGCATAATAAATCCCGATGATCAGGGTCACCATCACCTGCCACCAACCCAGAGATTCTGCATTCATGAGTTTTTTATAGGCCATCGGTGGTGCTTTGCGGAACTTATGTCCAACTGCATAATCTAAAAACAATAATGGCAAACCTGCTGCGAAAATCGCAATCAGATAAGGAATCAGGAATGCACCTCCGCCATTTTCATAGGCAACGTATGGAAAGCGCCAAATATTCCCTAACCCTACTGCAGAGCCAATCGCTGCAATAATAAATCCTGATCGTGCCGACCAATTCTCTCGAGTATCTGTCATAGAACACCTAAACCTTAGGTCTCTTTAGATGCTGCTTATTGTGGTTATCGCGCGAGCAAAAAAAGTACCAATAAAAATAATTCTGGGTGCTTCAATTGGAGCTTTGCCTTGTGAGCTTCAGCTTCTAAATCAGCCAACGGTCTAGCATGTCAAATCCTGGATAAAGCATCTTGCCCACACTGTCCGTGTATATGGATTTAACAATACTGAGTTTTAAGTATGATTTGTGTAAATTCTGCTCCTAATATTAATTTTTTATAATATATCTTGTTCAACCGTTCAATATTTCTCCAGGCTTAGCTTGATTTATTAAGTTATAAGTAAATTAACTTTTAGGAATATATTGTTTTTTAAGTATATCTTGATGAGTTATAAAAATTATTCCTGTTCTCTTCTTATTGAATAGCTGAACTTTACAAACTCAGATCATGAGCAAATGTGCGCATGATCTGAACACTTAAAATTTAAATCATTATTCAGGCTTTAATTACCAGTATTCGTTCTTCCTGCATGTCGCGAATTGCAGACTGGATGCCTTCACGCCCTAATCCCGAATCCTTTACACCGCCATACGGCATATTATCAACACGGAAGGATGGAATGTCGTTGATGATCACGCCACCGACATGCAACTGGTTCCAGGCATACAGCATCTTGTTCAGGTTCTGGGTATAAACACCCGCCTGCAAACCAAAACGACTGCTGTTGATGCATTCAATTCCGGCCTCAAAATCGCTGTATTTTTCCAAGATTGCCATTGGACCAAACACTTCATCTTTATACACTTCTAGCCCATGATCGACATCTTCCAGTAAGGTTGGCTCAAACATCACGCCATCCAGCTTGCCGCCACTGAGCACTTTAGCGCCTTTCTTCACGGCTTTATCCAGCCATTTTTTCAAACGCTGGGCTTCAGCTTCCTTGATCATTGGACCGACCAGGGTGGTGTCCAAATCAGGATCCGCTGCTTTGAGCTTTTTCAGTTTGGTTACCAGTTTTTTCTTCACCTCAGCGTAGATATCTTGATGCACCAAAATACGCTGCACGCTAATGCAGACCTGTCCGGCATGACCAAAAGCACCACCGATCAGGCGATCAATAAAGCTATCCGTGATTTCAGTATCAGGCTCGATTATTACCGCGGCATTACCACCCAGTTCCAGCGTGACTTTCTTGCGCCCTGCCCGCGCTTTCATATCCCAACCGACCACATCAGAACCGGTAAAGCTGAGCATTTTGAAACGGTCATCTGTCACCAGTACATCCGCCAGTTCACGTGGACAGGGCAGTATCGAGAACGCATTTGGTGGTAAATCAGTCTCTGCCAGAATCTCAGCAATCTTTAAAGCTGACACCGGTGTGAGGCTGGCAGGTTTTAAGACAAAGGGACAGCCCGCTGCAATTGCAGGCGCAATCTTGTGAGCGGTCAGATTCAGTGGAAAATTAAAAGGACTGATCAGGGAGACAGCACCAATCGGAACCTGTTTCACAAAACCCTGATAGCCCGATGCAGCTGCTGTAACTGCCAATGGCATCATACGGCCTGAATCAACCTGAGTCACGGCATCAGCAGCAATCTGGAAAGTATTGATCAGACGTTCCACTTCAGCTGCTGCAGCTTTACGTGGCTTACCCCCCTCAGCAATCAGAATCTCGGTCAACTGACCACGAATTTCATTAAAGCGCTTCACACAGTGCAACAGGATTTTCTGTTTTTGATAAGGCTCCAGAGCCGCCATTTCCGCTTCGGCTTTGACTGCTGCTTTAATGGCTTTTTCCAGAATTTTGGCATCTGCCAGTGACACACGTGCGCAAACCTTATGCGTATATTTATCCTGAACCTCCAGCCACTCTGAGGTTTCCACTGCCTTACCTGCAACATAAAGCGGATAGTCGATTACTGCTCGGGGTTTAGTCATGTCATGTCCTTTCAGAGTCACGCAATATTTCGATATATTTGATTATATGCTCAAGATCCAGTGACATGCGTTTTTAAAATGTAGACCTTAGTTGAGATGGCTGAAAAACCTGCTCTGTAATTGTTCCAGATCTAGCAAAATAAAACTGAACAATTAAGCTTAATCTGGCTGGATGGTTCCCCTACTTGCTGCCATATACATTTTGAAAATTACCTATATGATGCAGCTAGCCAGAAATACTAAAAATATGGATTTAGGTCATAAAACTGCTCAATTTGAGTCAAGCACAAGGAAATTCAACCTATGCACGCAAGAATCATTAATACCTTATTATGCGGACTGGCGCTGACTAGCGTCAGCCATGCCGATATCATTGGTCTGAAAGCAGATGCCAGCTACTGGAATTTTGACGGATATAGCCAGTCTGACAATGCCAGTAAACATGATCTGGACCGTCAAGGTACGGCACAGCTGTCTGTAGCTTTGGAACATCCGGTACCGTTGTTGCCAAATGCAAAAATCAAATATGTAAATCTCGACAGCAACAGCGAGCAAAGCACTGTACTTAATGCTTCAGATATCGAGCTGAACAATATTGACTATATTCTGTATTACGAACTGCTGGATACAGTTGTGCATGCGGATGTCGGTATCGGCTTAAGCAATCTGGATGGTACGGTGAAAAACCTGAATGCCGGTGCTCTAACCCAGTACGATCTAGATGAATACAGTCCTCTGCTCTACGCAACAGCAGGAGTTAAACTGCCATTCACCGGTATGAGCGCCAAAGCTGAAGCTGTTTACAGCCATGGCAGCGATAGCAAAAAGACCGATGTACAAGCTGAACTTCAGTACGACTTTATTGATAATCTGGCTGTAGACCTCGGTGCCAAACTGGGTTATCGCATGATGAAAATTGATGCCGAGCAAAATAATGTGCCAGATCTTCAGCTGGAATTTAAAGGTCCTTATATCGGTCTGGACATGCACTTTTAATGAAAAGAATGACTTACAGAGTACTACTTAGATCCTGTAAGCCCAGGCGTACAACATAAGCTGTTATCTGCGTCTTTCAAGCTGCATTAAGCTGCAGTATCTTAAATTCATAGAGAGCAGGATGCTCCGAAACATAAAAACAAAAATAAGCAGATGCACCAGGACGTGAGGTACGACAGGAGTTATACCTAAATCACGAAATACGGAAAAGCCCAGATAGGATATCGGGGCTTTTTTCCATCTATTGTTTTTCTCTGTTGTTCTATCAGGCCTTTCTTCTATAAATGCTTACAGTCCTCGGCTAAAAAAGCAACATTTCTAAAAATGCCTTATTGCTAAGCTAAAGACCCCTGCAGATATTGAGATTTACAATCATGGTCAAGAAAGTTCTGATTATCACCTCGAACGAAGGCATTGAACACGATGAATTAGTCCAGCCCCTGGATTTCTTGCAGTCACATGGTTTTGTGGTAATTCATGCTGCAGAAAAAAATGAAGATGTCCACACCATGGAAGCTGACAGCAAGCCAAGTGCACAATACACACCTGATACAACCATGCATGAAGTCAGTGTAGAAGATTATGATCTGCTGGTGATTCCTGGCGGAACAGTGAATGCGGATAAATTACGTATCAATGAAGATGCTCAACGCATCATCCAGTACTTTGCCGATAACCAGAAACCGATTGCGGCAATCTGTCATGGTCCATGGGCACTGATTGATGCGGGTCGCGTCAAAGATAAAAACCTGACTTCTTATAAGAGTATCAAGCTGGATCTAGAGAATGCCGGTGCAAAATGGGTCGATGAAGAAGTACACCGTTGCAATACCAATGGCTGGGTGCTGATTACTTCACGTAATCCGGATGATTTACCGGCTTTTAATACTGCAATTGTGGAAGAACTCGAAGCGGATATGGATATTATTGCGTAATCCTAAACCGTTCTCAAAAAGAAACCCCCAGCTTGTGGGGTTTCTTTTTTTTATTCTTTCTTATTTAGGAATGCTGCCTTTCAGGCTTTTTAAATATTCCACGACATCTTTATTGCCTGCCATTTCAGCCAGTTCTAAAGCAGTGTAAGTACTGCGATGATCGACATCTGCGCCTTTACTCACCAGTAACTTCACCACTTCAAGATGATCATTTTCAGCAGCAGCTTGTAATGCGCTATAGCCTTCTTCATCGGCGGAGTTAACGTTTAGACCTTCTTGTAAGCCCTGCTCAACCTGTTCAACATCACCTAGGGATGCCCAGTACACCAGCTCAGGAAGATGCAGTTCTTCATCATCTTCAGGGATTGGGGAGATAGAATTAAATTGCATAAGAGTTTCACCTAAATTTTAAATCTGAAAATTTTTTATAATCTCAAAATATAAGCTATATACCACTTAAATGTGTATTAACATCTCGTATGAATCTATCTCTTTTTCGTTCCCATGTAGCAATACTTAATGGATTTTTTAATTCAAAGAGCGTTTCTAATCTTTCTTTAAAACTATTCAATTTAGAAGCATCATTGATCATTAATCCTTGAGTTAATGGAATAACACCTTGGATATCTTGATAACTTAAAGGTGGAACAACTATTGGAATATGTTGTTTTGATAAAGCCCATGCTGCTCCCATTTCACATAAGCAGATTTTACTGTCATAAAAATTTTCAGTTAAAACAAATAAAACTAAAACATCTGAAGATAATTCTTGTTTGATCTGATCTAAGAAATTTGCTCCTAGCGGAATACCATATCCTTCAAAAGATGAACAAAAAATTTGTGTAGAATCTATTCCCATTGATTCTAGAATTTCTATCAGTTCTTCAACAATTAATTTATCTTTTGTTGCATGACTAATAAAAATCTTATTAAGTATTCTAGAGTTATATTCTACTGTTAAGAGTGCTTTTTCATTCTTTTCTTCAATATTCTCATCTAAATTTTCATCCAATTCTTCTTTAATAGCATTTAACACACCTAACCCCAATTTTATATGTGTAACATAGGGTTTAGATACTTTTAAAAACTCTGAATAATATGCACTAGAAATAGTGTAGTAATTTTCTAGAAAATTTAAAGTCTGGGTGCGCCAAGTTGTAAATAGTTGTGAATCACACATGATGGGTGCAATAACATTCGGAGGATTAGGCTTACTTGTTTTTAGAACATTGTTACCCTTCTCGATTAATTTTCCAATTTTTTCTAATTGTTTAGTCATCTGTATCTTTAAAGCATAATAGTTAGTATGTTATTCCTTAACATATTACATAAAAAAGCCCCCTTTCGGAGGCTTCTTATTTCAAACTTGGTTTTTAAGCTTTTGCAGGAACAGTATCTGCTGAACCAATCTTTTCCGACTCATTGTCATGCATGATCAATGCAACCGCAATTGCTGTAATCAGTACCGGTAAACCTACTGCCATAAAGTTGAAGTGTGCAGGCAGGTTCATACCTAGTAAGCCACCAATCAGGATTGGGCCGACGATCGCACCCATACGACCAATCGCAGAAGACCAGCCAATACCTGTAGAACGTACTGCCAGTGGGTAATACTGCGCTACATAGCTGTATAGCAACATTTGTGAACCGATTGATGCTGCACCAGCCAGGAACACCAAGATATAAAGTAAGAACTGGTTAGATGCAAAGCCCATTGAGCTCATCACAATCGCACCCATAATACCTAGGAACATCAGTACTGGTTTCAGGTGGAAACGGTCAGCCAGAATACCACCGCCGACAATACCAACGACTGCACCCACGTTCATGACCATCATGAACATTAGACTGTTGTCCATTGAGTAGCCCGCAGCCATCATTAGTTTTGGCAACCAGCTGCTAAGTGCATACATCGTCAGCAAGCAAGTGAAGAATGCCACCCAGAACAATAATGTATTGACTGCACGACCGCGGCGGAACAGGCTAACCACGTTCGCAGCTTCAGGTACGTTTTCCTGAGGTAAAGTGAATACTGTATTTTCAGTTACTTTTAAATCTGGTGCCATACGACGCACAATCTCTCGTGCTTCCGCTTGGCGATTTTGTTTCACCATAAATGAGATAGATTCAGGTAAGAATTTCCAGATCACAGGTAATAAAAACAGTGGAATTCCTGCGATAAAGAACATGATCTGCCAGCCAAAATCTGGAGTAAACCATGAGCCAAGTAAAGCAGCCATGACACCACCTACGGCATAGCCACTGAACATTGTGGTTACTAAGGTACTACGCATCTTTTGTGGTGCATATTCAGAAGTCAGTGCTACCAGGTTTGGCATTACACCACCAATGCCTAAACCAGCAAGGAAACGTAAAATACCAAACTCAGTCGGGTTAGATGCAAAGCCGCCCGCGAAAGTTAAACCACTAAACAGCACGATACAGATCATGATAACTTTTTTACGGCCAATCTTGTCTGCCAGCGAACCAAAAATCATGGCACCAAACATCATGCCTGCAAGTGCTGTACTGGCCAGCATACCTGCTTGTACTGCGCTTAAGCCCCAATCTTGCATTAAGAGTGGCAGCGTCACACCATTAATTGCTAAATCGTAGCCATCAAATAAGATAATGAGTAAACACCAAGCAACTACATTGAAGTGAAAAGGCGTAAATTTCGCATTATCGACTACAGAATTAACATCTATTTTTTCCGTTGTCATCGTTCTCATCTCCCATGAGTACTTGTCCATAAATCATGCTGACTATTACGACAAAACAGTCAGTTCGAGCGAATATACTGAAGTGGATTTCGCGTTACAATAAGACCATAGTTAAGGTAAATTAAAGCTTTAGAGATATACATTTATGTGATTATTCACGTTGTTATTAATATTTAAATGCTTGTTTTATATATTTAAAATATATTTTTAAGTGGGTCTTTTAGTAATTTTTCTAAGCAAGAAATATATTTTGATTTCTATTAAAAATTATGAATTTAAACGTTGAAACCCCTTATTTGAAGGGGTTTCAACGTTTTTAAAGATTAAAAATGAATATAAGAACCAGTGGGTCATTAAGCCTTGACAGTTTTAAGCTTCGGCTCTGCCATTGGATCTGCATTTACAACGCGGTCTTTACGCACAATCAGTGATACGGCAATGGCTACAATCACCACTGGTAGGCCAACAGCCATGAAGTTCAGCTGATGTGGTAATTCCATACCCAGCAGCATCCCGATCAGGATTGGACCGACAATTGCCCCACTACGCCCTACCGCTGAAGCCCAACCAATACCGGTTGAACGAACAGTTAATGGATAGTATTGCGCCACATAGCTATAAAGCAGAATCTGACCACCAATCGCTGAAGCACCTGCCACGGCAACCAGGAAGTAAATCACAGGTTGAGGAGATTTAAAGCCTAGTAGCGATAATGCCACTGCACCTGACAAACATAGAGTGATAATCACAGGTTTTAAGTGGAATTTGTCTGCTAGGATACCGCCGCCTACGGTACCAATGACTGCACCAATATTCATTGCCAGCAGGAACATTAAACTGTTACCTAACGAATAGCCTGCTGCCATCATCAGTTTCGGTAACCAGCTGCCTAAGGCATACAGTGTCAGTAAACACATAAAGAAGGCTAACCAGAATAACAGTGTGCTTGCGGTACTCCCCTGCTTAAACAGGCTGCTCACAAAAGCAGGTTCAGCAATTTTAATCTCGCTTAAAGCCAATTGAGTCTGGTCATTTAAACTGAGCTGATCATCTAAACGCTGCATCATTTGACGAGCATTATCATGCTTCTGCGCTTTCACCAAGAATGTCAGAGATTCTGGCAGGAATTTCCAGATTAGAGGCAATAACAGTAAAGGCACACCTGCGATAAAGAACATGATTTGCCAACCAAAATTAGGAGTAAACCATACACCTAATAAAGCAGCCATTACACCACCCACCGCATAACCACTGAACATGGTAGTGACCAAAGTTGCACGTAAGCGTGGCATATTCAAAAGTTAAAGCCACCAGGTTCGGCATTACACCGCCAATGCCTAAACCAGCAAGGAAACGTAAAATACCGAATTCTGTCGGGTTAGACGCAAAGCCACCTGCAAAGGTAAAACCGCTAAACAGCACCACACAGATCATGATGACTTTCTTACGGCCAATCTTGTCTGCCAGCGTACCAAACATCATCGCGCCAAACATCATGCCTGCAAGTGCTGTAATCGCCAGCATACCCGCCTGTACTGCACTTAAAGACCACTGCTGCATTAAGAGCAGTAAAGCCACGCCATTATTGCCAGGTCATAACCATCAAATAAAATAATCAGCAAACACCAGAACACGACATTAAAGTGAAATGGAGTAAATTTGGCCTTATCAATGACTTCATTCACATTGACTGTATTCATTGTCACATCTCACCTCCTGTGAGTTTTCAATTTCATTTTTTTAAACCGCGACACATGACATTTAACTCTTTAATCTTATTTTTATTGATTTATCCCGCCATGCTTTCGCAACAGCCCTAGTTGAGCACGCCGAGCTTTGCTCAAATACTATACAAAGGTCGCAAAATGGCATAGAAAGTTAGACCTTGTGGTCCAGTTTTTAATTAATTTAATAGCAGAGTAGGAAAAAAATTACATGAATATTCAATTTTTAGAAGGCAGACGACCCATATTCAATATGGCTGGAAGACAAGTTTGGAGACATATCCGCTCCAGAAACCTGTTCCAGTATACGCCTGCCCTGCAGATTTTCTGCTGTAGCTTTATATAAAAATTAATATTTGCAAGCTTGGGACTAAATTTCAAGCATAAAAAAACACCCCCTGC
>NZ_MODX01000026.1:0-34713 GCF_001866125.1 Acinetobacter sp. LCT-H3
GAGCTAGAAGCTTTAATATTGGAAATGCGCTCAGCTAGAAATCTTGGTGCTCGACGTTTGCAAACAGAATTGATGAGGCTACACGGAGTCTCGTTGTCCTTAGCGACTATCCATAAAGTACTCTCCACCCATCAAGTCAAACAGATTAAAAAATTCCGTCGTAAAGCAGATTTCATTCGTTATGAACGCCCATTACCAGGCGATAGAATTCAAATGGATACCTGTAAACTGGGTCCTGGAATATATCAATACACATCTATCGATGACTGCACACGATATCGCGTTTTAAGGATATATAAACGCCGAACAGCAGCGAATACGCTCGACTTTTTAGACTGCGTAATTGAAGAAATGCCTTTTCCCATACAGCGAATACAGACCGATCGAGGGCGAGAATTCTTTGCTGAAAAAGTACAGAAAAAATTGATGCAGCATGGAATCAAATTTAGGCCAAATAAACCTGGTTCACCTCATTTGAATGGCAAGGTAGAGCGTTCTCAAAAGACTGATAAATCTGAGTTCTACGCTACTGTCGATATTAATTCTGAAGATATCCAAGACAAGCTAGCCGAATGGCAGCATTACTATAACTGGATGAGACCACATTCAGCTTTGAAAGGTAAAACACCGATGGAAAGGTACTTTGAATTATGTGAAGAAACCCCTTTCTCTGATGAGGTCCAGAAGTAATACAACCCATCAAATGAACGGATTCAACACGCCAATTACAAGATGGATTTAGAGATCGCTAAATTGAAATGATCTCTATGAATCACACAAATGATATATATATTTTAAGCTCAGGCTCTGACACTGTAATTTTTGATGTTTTAGATTTGTCTCATAATAATGGTGGTAACGGCATAGATACTTGGACTGACTTCCACTTAACAACATCATTAACAGATGAAAATGCCGACAAAATCGACGTAAGTTCCTTGTTAATAGGTCATGAGCAAGGTGATGATCTGAAAGAATTTGTCTCGATCGGAAAAACTGCAGATGGTAAAGCTATCGTTCAAATTGACCGTGATGGTAAGGCAGACGAGTTCCAAAAAACCGATCTATTGGTACTAGAGAATCAAACTGTTACTACACAGCAAGCTCAGCTGGATTTACTCAATCAATTAATCGCAAATCAACAACTTATTGGTTAATTCATCGATCAGGAGAAAGTGGAATCACTTTCTCCTGATGAACTGTCATTTACAAATATCGAGTCAAACATGAAAAAATCATTATTGTCTGTATTACTCCTTACAGCATCATTCACTCTAGCAAATGCAAATACGGAAACAAAAAAATCAGCAAATTTAGGTGATTTTCAAGGTCGATACGCCCTTGATTGTTCAGTGCAAAAAGCCAACAACTTATCTTATATAGTCGGAGATAAAAGCATTTTGCGTTTGATTTCTGCGAAGAAAAAGTTGGGCGCATTTAAAAAGAAATTTGTACGCCAGGGCAGAAAAGCAAGTGATAGTTCGCAGTATCAATTTACGGTTGCATACACAGGTTTTGATGTCGACTTTTATAAGAAAGGTGAACAGAACTGGATCAACGTACGTAGCACGGGCATCGTAAATCATTTTGGTCCAAAAACTAAAGAAGCACTGTTCCAATGCAAAAGTGAAACTTAGTTCTAAAACTCACTAAAACTACGAGTGAAAAAAGACTGGTTATATACTGGTCTTTTTTTAATTCTTAAATTCATTAATGAATTTGCTAATTTTATAAAAACATATCTTAAAACTTTATGAAAAATAATGCTTAGGTTAAGATGAGCCATCATTTGTAAAAGCATTCTAGAAGACCTATGCAACCATTTGTTCTATATAACTCAGAGCAACGTAAAAAAGTAGAATTTGTGCCTCGTAAAGAAGGTCAGATTGATTTGTATGTTTGTGGGATGACGGTCTATGACTACTGTCATATCGGACATGCACGTACAGTGGTTGCATTCGACTATATTATCCGTTTCCTGCGCAGTCAGGGCTGGCAGGTGAAATACGTCCGTAATATCACCGATATTGACGATAAAATCATTAAACGTGCCAATGAAAATAGTGAAAGCATTTCATCACTGACCAGCCGTTTTATTGATGCGATGAATGAAGACTTTGCCAAGTTAGGCTGTCTTGCACCAGATGCTGCACCAAAAGCCACCGACTATATCGATCAAATGCAAAATATGATTGATACACTAGTCAATAATGGCACAGCATATCCAGCCAATAATGGGGATGTGTATTTCGAAGTTGAAAAATTTGCCAAATATGGCCGTCTTTCAGGCCGTAAACTGGAAGATATGCAAGCAGGTGCTTCTGAACGTGTAGATGTGGAAGTTGAGAAAAAACATCCTTTTGACTTTGTACTTTGGAAACACGCCAAAGAAAATGAACCTTCTTGGCCATCTCCTTGGGGCAATGGTCGTCCAGGCTGGCATATTGAATGTTCTGCGATGTCAACCTGCTGCCTGGGCAATCACTTTGATATTCATGGCGGTGGTGCTGACCTAAGCTTTCCACATCATGAAAACGAGATTGCACAATCTGAAGCAGCGACAGGTGAACAGTATGTAAACTACTGGATGCATGCCGGCTTCATTAATGTCGATGGTGAAAAAATGTCGAAGTCACTCGGCAACTTCTTCACTATTCGCGATGTGATTGAAAAATTCCATCCAGAAGTAGTGCGTTACTTTATCGTGTCTTCACACTATCGCAGCCCAGTGAACTATTCTGATGTAGCATTAAAAGAAGCGAAAAATACGCTGATGCGTTTCTATCATTCCTTTAAAGCTTATCAAGCGGTATATGGCGAGCAAGTGGTTGAAACACTCGATCAAAGTTTTGTTGAGCGTTTCAATGCAGCCATGTGTGATGACTTTAATACCCCAGAAGCCATTGCTGTATTGTTTGAACTGAATAAAGAGCTAAACCGTGCAGTAAAAGATCAGAATCAGGAACAGGCCGCTGTTTATTATTCTACTTTGCGTCATCTCACCAATATTCTGGGTCTGGTACAGCACAATGTCGATGAATTCCTGAAGTCTGATATTGGTCAGGAAGCTTTAGGCTTGTCTGAAGAGCAGATTGAAGATCTCATCCAGCAACGTAAAGATGCCAAAAAAGAGAAAAACTTTGCTCGTGCCGATGAAATCCGCCAGTCTTTATTAGACCAAGGGGTGGTGCTGGAAGATACCCGTCAAGGAACTGTATGGCGTCGTGCCGATTAATTCGACAGTTGAATCAATAGAGAGTTGACAGTTAGCGGAAACTCTCTATAATTCACACCCATATTGCGGGAATAGCTCAGTTGGTAGAGCACAACCTTGCCAAGGTTGGGGTCGCGAGTTCGAGTCTCGTTTCCCGCTCCAAAATTCAAAAGACCCTGATCGGAAGATTGGGGTTTTTTATTGTCTGTGCAAAATAAAAAGGAAAATCAGAACTGATTTTATATGATTAAATTTTGAATAATGAAGGGCTTTTAGTCAGGCAAATTTCAAAACATTCAGTTTAAGTTTTATGAAAAGCCATACATTTTGAAACCTGTAATTTGCATAGATATGATAAAATTGCGAAAATTATTTTTGCTAGACTGAGTCAACTCTGTATAGAGTTAAGGTAAACCTACTTTGAACCCACCAAATATGCCAAATCAAATAGACTTCCAGAAAGTTGCACTTGAAACACTGCGTATCGAAGAACATGCATTACAGATTTTAGCTGCCCAAATCGATGAACGTTTTAGTCAGGCATGTGAAATTATCCTGCAGTGTAAGGGGCGTCTGGTGATTACCGGGATGGGGAAATCCGGGCATATTGGCCGCAAAATGGCCGCGACTTTTGCCTCTACAGGTACGCCTTCATTCTTTATGCATCCAGGTGAGGCGGGACATGGAGATCTCGGCATGCTGGTGCCGGGTGACGTACTGATTGCTATTTCAAACTCAGGCAAGAGTGATGAAATCATGATGCTGATGCCTCTGATCAAGCGTCTGGAAATTCCTTTAATTACCATTAGTGGTGACGACAAAGGCCCTATGCCACAAAATGCCGATGTCGCTTTAACTTTGGGTAATCTGCAAGAGGCTTGTCCGCTGGGTCTGGCACCAACTTCAAGTACTACAGCGACTCTGGTGTTAGGCGATGCTCTGGCTGTAGCGCTGCTAGATGCACGTGGTTTTACTGCTGACGATTTTGCCCTTTCACATCCAGCGGGTGCCTTGGGTAAACGCTTATTGCTGCATGTAAAACATCTCATGCATACAGGTTCGGAATTGCCAAAAGTGTCACCAGATACACCGATGAATCAAGTTTTATACGAAATTTCAAATAAACGTCTAGGTTTAACCACAATTGTCGATCAAAATGATGTTCTGCTGGGTATTTTCACGGATGGTGACTTGCGCCGATTGATCGATAAGCAGCAAGGTTTTGATGTCAATTTGCCGATCCAGGAAGTGATGACCAAAAATCCTTTGACGATTTCTCAGGAAGCACGTGCTGTAGCAGCGCTGGAACGTATGAATGAACATAAAATTAATCAATTTGTAGTTGTTGATGATGCCAATAAAGTCATTGGTGTAATTAGTATGCATGACCTGATTCAGGCTGGGGTAAATTAATAGATGGCATCTTATGTATTATTAGAGCAGGCACGTCATATTGAAGCACTGGTGCTTGATGTTGATGGGATTCTAAGTGACGGTTTTGTTACGCTGACCAATACGGGAGATGAGATCAAATCCTTTGATATTCGTGATGGTCTGGGTATGAAGCTGGTTCAGCAGGCTGGAATTAAAGTGATTATCATCACTGGACGTCAAAGTAATATTGTACAAAAACGTATGTCTGATTTAGGGGTAGACCTAGTCTATCAGGGACGTGAAGACAAAGGCGTTGCCCTCAAAGAAGCTTGCGCTCAGTTGAATATCGATCCTGAAGATTGCCTGTATATGGGCGATGACTGGCCTGACCTCTCAGCTTTTGCGATTGCTGGCATGAAAGTGACAGTTCCAAATGGTCATGTCGAAGTACGTCGTCGTGCCGATCTGGTGACTCAGGCGATGGGTGGTCGTGGTGCAGTGCGCGAGATCTGTGACATGCTTTTAATGTCTAAAGGTGTTTACCAAGAATTACTTGAAAAGTTTACTCGTGCGCCATATTAATCAACTATACGTTCTGGATTAAGTACACTGCTTATGGATACTAAAGTTTTATACGTAACCGCGATTATTCTCGCAGCCATAAGTGGTGGTTATTATTATTTCAGTGGAAGTGGCAATAAGCTTCAGGTAGATGCTGCACGCAGTATGAAATCCACGGCTGAAAATATTAATTTGACGCAGACCGATGAAAAAGGTGAGCTGGCTGTTCGTGCTCAAGTCGTTCGACTCGAGCAGGATATGCAGAAAAAAACCTCGAAGCTGGAAAATATGAATGCTTCTATGTACAAGGATGGCAAAGTAGATTCTACTTTTTATGCCAAACTTGTGAATGGGTACGAGGATAATACTAAAGTGATCCTTTCTCAGCAGGTGGTAGCAACCAAGATTCTGCAAGATGGTCAGCTTCAGTTCAAGACAGAAGAGTTAACAGGTTTCCCTAAAACACGAGAAATTGAAACGGATAAAGCTGTAGAAGTAACGAATCCACAAGCTGAGTTTATCAGTCAGGGCTTGAAGGCAAATCTAAATGACGGGCAATACGAATTTTTTAATATTCGAGGAAAGTATGAACCAAATTCTTAAACCTAAAATGACGACTACTTTCCTGAAGCGTACTGCGCTTGCTGCTGTGCTCGGGTTTACTTCACTCGCAGCATTGGCAATTCCTTCAGACCGCCAGCAGCCTATTTCGCTGGTAGCTGACCGTGCAACTTTTAATGAGCGTACCGGTATCACGACTTATACCGGTAATGTCATTATTGAGCAAGGGACTATGAAACTTCAGGCAAACTCAATTGTGGCAAACCTGAACAGCAAGAAGCAAATCAGCACGATTACAGCAAATGGCAGTCCTGCACGTTTCCAGCAACAAATCGATGCTGCTAAAGGAATCGCGAAAGGTCAGGCACAGAAGATTGTCTACAATGCTGATACCGGTATTATTACCCTGACAGGTAATGCCTTCCTGGAACAGGATGGAGCCAGTATCCGTGGTAATACGCTTCGATATAGTATGAATAAGGGGGATATTGAAGCTGTCGGTACGCCAAATAAAACCGGTTCCTCTTCAGGTCGTGTACAGATTGTGATTCCACCATCCAGTTCTAAATCCTTCCCGGGAGCACGTGACTAATGGCTGAATCAAAGGTTCAAACCTTAACCATTAAACATCTGGCGAAAAACTATAGTAAACGTTGGGTGGTGAAGGATGTATCCTTCAGCATGGAAAGTGGTCAGATCGTTGGTTTACTTGGTCCGAATGGTGCAGGTAAGACCACCAGCTTCTATATGGTGGTTGGTCTGGTGCGTATGGATAAAGGTGAAATATATCTGGATGATCTGGATCTGTCAGATTTGGCCATGCATGAACGTGCCCGCAAAGGGATTGGTTATCTGCCGCAGGAAGCTTCTATTTTCCGGAAGCTGACCATTGCTGAAAATATCATGGCGATTCTTGAAACCCGTAAGGAATTGACCAAAGCCCAGCGTCAGCAGCGCCTGGCAGAATTGCTGGCAGACTTTAAGATTACCCATATCAAAGATTCTCTGGGCA
The DNA here is from genome assembly GCF_001866125.1 of Acinetobacter sp. LCT-H3. Lineage (NCBI taxonomy): Bacteria > Pseudomonadati > Pseudomonadota > Gammaproteobacteria > Moraxellales > Moraxellaceae > Acinetobacter > Acinetobacter sp. LCT-H3. The sequence continues at coordinate 6,723 of NZ_MODX01000026.1, forward strand.
TGAGTGTCTCTGGTGGTGAGCGTCGTCGTGCGGAAATTGCCCGTGCGCTGGCAGCTGATCCAAAATTCATGCTACTTGATGAACCTTTTGCCGGGGTCGATCCGATTTCTGTCGGAGATATTAAAGACATTATCACAACCTTGAAAGATCGCGGTATTGGGGTATTAATTACTGATCATAATGTGCGTGAAACTTTGGCAATCTGTGAGCATGCGTATATTGTCAGTGAAGGTGCAGTGATTGCAGAAGGTACACCACAAGAAATCCTGAATAATGAAACTGTTAGAAAAGTGTATCTGGGTGATGACTTTACCGTGTAATTCGGCTTTATTACCTTAATCAAGCCCACACAGTCAACTTTAACGTTGTTGTGTGGGATTTTTTCGTCGAAAATATTTTAGTATCATCAATTTTAAAATATTTTTGGTATATAGTTAGTTTAAAAACGACACCAATAATCATGCTATTGCAAGCAAAAAAAAATAATAAACTTCGGGGTAATTTACAGGGAAAAAAAAGGGTATTGATCGCCCTTTTATTGCCTTTGCAAATGTCTCAGGTTTATGCGGCAGATACGGAAAAGGGATATTTTCAGGGATTCAAACAAGGGGTCAGTAAACTATTCTCCCCTGAACCTGTAAAATCCTCACATACGGTTGATCTGCGGGATTTGAGTAATTATCAGCTGAATACCTCACGTGTTCAGGAGTTGCCCCAAGTAGGCGGCTTTCAGAATGGTACTCGTTCCCAGAATAATATTCCAGCCATGGGAATTCCCAGACGAATTAATCTTAAGGAGGCTGTACTTACAGCAGTTCAGCGTCGTCCCGAGATTTCACAAAGTATATCTTCGCTGTCCTCTCAGGCTGCCAATATTGATGTGGCAAAGGCACAATACTATCCACAGATTTCGGGTGGATTTGGAACAGCAGATTTAACCAAGGGCGAACGCGGTCGTCAGGTAGTTTCCCTGAATGCGACCCAAATGCTATATGATTTTGGCAAGGTAAAATCCAGCGTAACCACTGAAGAAGCCAAGCTTGCCGAAGCGCAGGCACGGGTTCTAGTCAGCCTGGATCAGATTGCACTTGAAGTGGCAGATGCCATTGTCAATATCAAGCGCTATCAGGAAATCACCAAGATTGCCGAGCAGCAGAAACAAGGGATTGCACGAATTGCGGAAATTGCCAATCTGCGAGCCAAAGCCGGGATCAGCAGTCAGGCCGATCCGATTCAGGCCCAATCCAATCTGGAAGCTGCAGAGAATAACCTGATTGTGCAACAAACCCAGTTACGTCAGTATCAACAAAAACTGCGCACTTTACTCGGCTTTGATATATCCAATGTAGAGTGGGAAATTCCAGATAGTCTGATTCAACAGGCCGGACTTTACCAGGAGCCTGAATTTACCAGTATTCCGACGTTGATGTTGGCACATGCTGGCGTGGAAGTGGCACGTTCGCAAAAAGAGCAAGCCAGGTTAAATACTTATCCTACCATTAATATCAAAGGGAGTATGAGTCAGGCCATTAATGGTCGCAATCCGAATAATAATGAAGATGATGGCTTTTATAACTCTGTGATGATTGAAGCCACCAGTAATTTCTATCAAGGTGGGGCGACCAGATCACAGACCCGTGCAGCCAGTTTTGCTGAAGAAGCAGCACGTGCTCAGGTCAATACTGCCTATCTGGATGTAGTCGATCAGGTCCGCTTGATTCGCGAACAGATTGAAAATAAACAGCGACAAATGGACATTCTGGCACAGCGCCGTGCAACCACTGTGCGCACCAGAGAGCTGTATCAGGAACAATATAAACTCGGTACTCGAACCGTAGTCGATCTGCTTAATGCAGAGCAGGCAATTCACAGCGCAGCCCAAGAAATCGAAACTGCGCGTTACGATATTTATACCGCTATTGTTCAGTACATTCAGGTCACTGGTCGTACACGCGATCTTTATGACCTTAACCGTATTTCTATTCAGGGGTTTGAAGTACAGCCATGAGTAATACAATAAATTATCAGCCGTGGCTTCAGGCGATACTTAATATCGCCAAGCATTATCGTATCGAGCCATCTGAGGAAAGAATCCGCTTACAACTCGACTGGAACCAGCATCATGATGTTGACGAGCTGCTCAAAGTTGTCACGCGTCAGATCGGTTTAAATGTACGTAAAAACAAGTTTGATGCCAGTCTGCTCAGTCCATGGAAATTGCCAATATTGGTAGAATTTGAAAATGGCGAAGTGGGTGTCATCGAGCGCATTGATAGTGAAGGCAAAGCTAGTGTACAGCTCAGTGGCGATCAGGGGTTGTCTCAGGTTTTTAACCTGGAACATCTGAAGCAGGGTGCTAAAAGCCTTTATATCTTACGTCCTGAGTCTTCAGTACCCGATGCCCGGGTCGATGAATATATCAAGCCTTTCGAAAAGAACTGGTTCTGGTCAATTGTCCTGAATGACTGGAAGCGTTATATCGATGTGATGTTTGCTTCTTTAATCGCGAACATCCTCGCACTGGCTACCATTGTCTTTTCCATGAACGTGTATGACCGGGTCATTCCTTCACAGTCTATCCCGACCTTATGGGTACTGGCAGGCGGTGTATTGATTGCGGCAATCTTCGAATTTACCTTACGCGTCTCCCGGATCTATCTGTCTGATATTATCGGCAAGCGCGCTGATTTACGTATTTCTGACCAGGTTTTTGGTCATGCCTTACGCATTAAAAATAAAGAGCGTTCAAAATCTACAGGTACTTTTATTTCACAGATTCGTGAACTCGAAGGTGTGCGTGAATTGGTCACTTCCACTACCGTGACGGCAATTGCAGATTTACCATTCTTCTTCCTGTTCCTGGGAATCTTCTGGATTATTGGCGGCAACCTGTTCTGGGTCATGCTACTGGTAGTACCACTCATGATTCTTCCGGGAATTCTGGCGCAGAAAAAACTGGCCAAGTTGGCACAGTTAGGAATGCGTGAATCTGCAATCCGTAATGCTTTATTAGTAGAAGCCGTACAAGGGATTGAAGATATCAAGCTGTTAAGAGCTGAAACCCGCTTCCAGAACCAATGGAATCATATGAATGAAGTCTCTGCTGATGTCAGTATGCAACAACGTAAAATTGTTGGCTTAATGACAGCATGGACCCAAAAAATTCAAGGCCTGACATTTGCTATTGTCGTATTAGTGGGCTGTTTTGCCGTTATGGAAGGTGAAATGACCACAGGTGCACTGGTTGCCTGTTCAATCCTGTCTTCGCGTATGCTTGCGCCAATTTCCCAAATTACCGGTGTGTTGGGTCGTTTACAGCAGGCGAAAGTCGCGAAAAACGGTTTGGATGAACTGATGAAAAAGCCGGTAGATCAGCCGGACTATTCACATCTGATTCACCGTCCTGTATTGGATGGTCATTATGACTTGAGTGGCGTGGTGTTCAAATATGGCGATGATGATCCCAAACCGAGTCTGGTCATTCCAAAACTCGAAATCAAGCCCGGTGAAAAAATTGCAATTCTGGGCCGTAACGGTGCTGGTAAATCGACTCTTTTACAACTGTTGTCGGGTATGCAAACTCCAGCACAAGGCAAGGTCAAACTTGATGGGATTGATCTGACCCTGATAGATCCTTCAGATGTACGCCGTGATATGGGCTTACTTAATCAGAATTCACAACTCTTTTACGGCAGTATCCGTGAAAACCTGACTTTGGGTGCACCGCTCGCTACGGATCAGCAGATTCTGGAAGCTTTGCAACTCACAGGTGCATTGGGCTTTGTTCAGGAAAAGAAAGAAGGCCTGGACCATATCATTCTCGAAGGTGGTGTGGGCTTCTCTGGTGGTCAGCGTCAAGCCTTGTTACTTTCTCGTTTACTGATTCGCCAACCACGAATTTTATTGCTGGATGAACCCACTGCTGCCATTGATGATGTTTCTGAGAAACAGCTGATTGATAATTTAAAAACTTATCTGATTGGCCGAACCATGGTGGTGGCTACCCATCGTCGTGCGGTACTTGAATTGGTAGATCGCATCATTGTCGTAAATGACGGCAAGATTGTGATGGATGGTCCGCGGGACCAGATCCTGAATCAATCACAAGGTGGAGCGAAGCGTGTTACGGGAGCAAGCGCATGAGTGCAAAACAGGAAATCAAGCGTTCAACCAAAGTCAGCTTTCAGGAACCACCTTTGCCAAAATCAAGTGTGATCATCTGGATCATTGGCATAGGCTTACTGATTCTGCTGACATGGGCATGGTTGTTCAAGCTGGAAGAAGTTTCGACAGGCACCGGTAAAGTGATTCCCTCTTCCAAGGAACAGGTTATTCAGTCTCTGGAAGGTGGTATCCTCACCAAACTGAACGTCAAAGAAGGTGAAATTGTCGAGCAGGGTCAGGTATTGGCGCAGCTGGATCCCACCCGTTTTGAATCCAATGTGGGTGAATCGGCTTCTCTGTTAATTTCTTCGCGTGCAACTGCGGCACGCTTACGTGCTGAAGTCACTGGTGCGCCGTTGTCCTTCCCGCCAGAGGTACTCAAAGAGCCAAAACTGGTGGCAGAGGAAACTGCATTATATAAATCGCGTCGTGCTAATCTGGAACAATCTTTAGCAGGGTTACAGCAGGCATTGATACTGGTACAGCAAGAACTGGCGATGACTGAACCATTAGTTGCAAAAGGTGCTGCAAGCGAAGTGGAAGTTCTGCGTTTAAAGCGTGAAGCCAATGACCTGCAAAACCAGATGAATGATGTGCGGAACCAGTATTTTGTGAAAGCGCGTGAAGAACTTGCCAAAGCTAATACTGATGTGGAAACTCAGCAACAGGTGGTACGTGGTAAATCCGATACGCTGAACCGGACTATTTTCAAATCGCCAGTACGTGGCGTGGTGAAGGAAATTGATGTCATGACCTTGGGAGGCGTCATTCCACAAAATGGCAAGTTGATGACGATTGTACCGCTGGATGAAAAATTGCTGGTCGAGGCACGTATTTCACCACGTGATATTGCCTTTATCCGTCCGGATCAGGAAGCGCTGGTCAAAATTACCGCTTATGATTATTCGATTTATGGCGGCCTGAAAGGTAAAGTCACTGTGATTTCCCCCGATACTCTACGTGATGAAGTCAAGCAGGATCAGTTTTACTACCGCGTTTATATCCGTACCGAAAATGACAAACTGACCAATAAAGCCGGACAGGAATTTAATATCACCCCGGGCATGGTAGCAACCGTGGATATCCGTACGGGTGAAAAAACCGTACTGGATTATCTAGTTAAACCCTTTAACAAGGCTAAAGAAGCATTACGTGAACGCTAATCCCTCATAGTAGTTGTACAAAATCAAGCCTCTATGTATAGGGGCTTTTTTGTTTGTGCTAGCAAACACGTTATACTGCAACACAGTGATGTTATTGTTTGAATCCAATGTCTTTTACTATTGCCAGCCTTGTCAGTTTTGAAGAAGAGATCAAGAAAAGCCGCTTTCAGGCCTTTGCCACGCCGGTGGAATCCGAACAGGATATAAAGGATTTTCTGGAAGCTTATCGTGATACCACCACGACGCATCAGTGCTGGGCATGGAAAATTGGACATAATGTGCGTTTTAATGATGATGGCGAGCCTTCTGGCACCGCAGGTCGACCGATTTTAGCGACCATTGAAGGCAATGAGCTGACCAATGTATTGGTGCTGGTGAATCGCTGGTATGGAGGAATCAAGCTAGGTACGGGTGGTTTGGTTCGTGCTTATGGGGGGTGTGCGGGGCAATGCCTAATCTTAGCTGAAAAGATTGAACTGATTGAAAAGAAGAAAGTGTCCTTTCGTTGTAATTTTAGTGAATGGGCTATTTTTCAGTATGAGCTGAATCAGCAACAGATTGACTATCAGGAAGATTATACCGCAGAAGGCGTCGAGGTTATTGCGCAAATGCAGAAACATCAGATTGAGCCATTTGCTTTGAAGATTCAGGATATCAGCCGCGGACGTGAAGCCTTAAAAATTATAGATGAGCCCCAAGATGACTGAGCAGCAGGACCCTCTACTGAAATACCGCGAGCAGCACAAGCATCGTCTGAATTATATGCCGTGGCTATACTGGTCACTCAAGCCTAAAAACCGGGGCTGGGCAGAACAGTGGCAGCGCGAATATCAGGACTATCTGCGTGAAATGGAAACAGTCGAGATTGGTGAGAACTGCTTTATTTCACCACTGGCCCATATCTTCGCTGAACCGGGCCGAAAAATCGTGATTGGTGATCATAGCTTTATCGCAGCGGACTGTACCTTGCATGGGCCACTAGAAATTGGCAATGAAGTCGCGATTAATCACCACTGTATTCTGGATGGTGGACGGGTAGGAATTAAGTTAAATGATCAAGTACGTATGGCAGCATATTGTCACCTGTACGCTTTTGATCATGGGATGGCGCTGGAACAGCCCATTTATAAGCAGCCGGTGCGTTCCAAAGGGATTGAGATTGGCCGTGATGTCTGGCTGGGTGCTCATGTCGGCATTAAAGACGGAGTGAAAATTGCGGATCAGGCCATTGTTGGTATGAACAGTATGGTCACCAAAGATGTGGATGAACGCATGATCGTTGCAGGTAATCCGGCCAAACTGATTCGCTACCGGGATTAATACATATTTAGAGTTTCAGACGATACAAGGATTGTTCTGGTAGTTTAAAAATGTATAAGCCACTAGAACGTCACATAAAAAATAACATAATTCAAATCCTGTGCTACAGAATTCGCTGCACATTTGCCGAAGGCTATGCTAACTTAAAAATATCTAAGAACTTTTATTATAATGAGAGAGGCTAAACATGAAACGTGTCATTGCCTGCATTGATTCTTCTCCATGCATTAATGCCCTCGCAGAAGCGGCTGCATGGATTGCCAAGCAGACCCATCGCGAGCTGGTGTTATTGCAAGTTTTGGATTATTACCCTGCAAGTTATCATTTGGGGGAAATTAGTGGTGTGATTGGTTTTGAAAGTAATGCCATGCTATTAAAAGAACTGGCTGAACTTGAACAGAAACAGAGTGAACTGGCTTTAGACTATAGCAATAATCTGCTGCGGCATATTTCTGACCAGATCAAAGAAAAACACAATATCAATACTATCCATATTCAGGAAAAAGGGGATTTCCTGGAACAAAGCTTTCAGTTACTCAGACCTGATGATATTGTCGTTATTGGACGTTTGGGTGAACGCTCTGCTGAGAAAAACAAGCCGATGGGCACCAATGTGGAAAACTTTATCCGTGGTGCCAATTGTACGGTGATGACAGTGGGTGAAAACTTTAAACCGCCAACACGCTTTATCTTTGCCTACGAATATTCACCAACCTGTATCCAGATGATGAGACGCATTGCAGAAAGTGATTTGCTGAAACTGCTACAGTGTCATTTGTTGTATGTCGGAGATCATGCTGAAATCCTGAATGAACCGTTGAACTATCTGAAAGAAGCTGGACTGGATGTTGTTCCTGAATACCGCTATGGTGATGTGGCAGAGAACATTCTGTCTTATCAGCAGGAGCAGGGAATTCAGCTGATTGTGCTGGGTGCATTCAGTCACAGCAAAATCCACCAGTTCTTCCTGGGTAGTATCGCGACCACCATCTTCCGCAATTCCAAAGTACCGCTTCTGGTTGCCAAGTAAAGGAAAATATTGGAAAAAGCGTTATAAAGTTAAAATAACAATTCCACGAAATTAAAAAGCTTGAAGTTGGAAATTGTTACAGTTTGATTTAAAAATAATCAGAGTTATCCTCATATATTGTGGATAACTCTGTGGTTACATTCCATAAGTTATTGTTATATATTTAAAATACTTTATTGGGTGTTTTTTGCTCTCAGACTGTTATTTGACAATAGCCAGTGCAAAACCGTCATGACCTTTGCTGCCCACGGTCTGTAGAGCAGTACTGGAAAGTAGGCGCGGGTGATTCTGCATTGCTTCAAACATGCTGCGAATACCTTCAATACTTGGCTTATTATTGTCCAAATCAATAATTGCCCCAGCACGAATCACGTTGTCTAAAAAGATTACTGTACCTGAACGAGACAGTTTCAGGCTGAGCTCCAGATATTCAGGATAGCTCTGTTTATCCGCATCAATAAAGATAAAATCGAATGGTTCTGTATCTTCTGGTAGGGCTTTTAGAATATCTGCTGCACGGCCACATTTAAGTTCGACTGTCTGTTTAAGGTTGGCACGTTCGATATTTTCCTGACCCATTGCGGCATGCGTATCACGACCTTCAATGGTCAGGATATAACCATCTTCAGGCAGGGCACGTGCCAGCCACATGGTGCTATATGCAGCAAAAGTTCCGAGTTCAAGTACACGCTTGCAGTCATTCATCTGAATCAGCATCTGTAACAGCATGCCCTGATTGGCAGCTACCGCCAGATGATCAGGAAATCCATGCGCAGCTGTATTTTCAAGAGTCTGTTTCAGAATAGGATCATCTGGGATTAAATGTGAATCAATATAATTGTCGAGATCTGTCCACATTTGTTGCATAGCTTGAGCACCTTTGTTGCGATGCAGGCATTTTAAACCTTTCGCAGTGGAGCGCAATTTATTGTTTTATATTTGCTTTGAAAATGAACAATACAGAACGATTTACAGATTCTGTATTGTAGGTGGAATGACTTAGTAATTACACATTGAAGATCTACGGCTTAAATCCGGGCCCCAGGTGCGGTAACCTTGGGTATCAATATGGATCTGACCTGAAGCATATAGACCTAAGCCCATATTCAGGCTTTGACCATGCTGTATCCAGAACTGGCAAAGTTTGAACTTGGTATTCTCAATATAGGCATAATCTTCAGGTTGCGGGAATTCCGGGCCAATACGGAAATCAATCGCAGAGTTATACAGGTGACGTGAAGAATTAGCACCACCAGCACATTTATTGAGTGGCAGATCACGATAAACTGAGGTCACTTCGAAATCATTGAGGACATTGGCTGCAACCAGATATTTAAATACACGTAACGTTGGTAACTGATTGCTCCACAGCTCACGGCTTGGCACCATATACTGCGGTCCACCACAACGCGACCAGTCACGTGCAGTACGCATCAATTCAAAACTTGGAATGATATTGCCTACCGAATTACGTTCTAAAAATACTTCATATTCGCGTACACGAGAGAGGTTATTTGCTACGGCTGCCCAGTTGGTATAGGCAAAAGGAATACTCTTAGGCAGCACCTTACGGTCAACCTTAACCTGTTCCTGAGGAATGTAAATCCGTTTTCCATCTGGCAAGGTCATTGGTTTCTTTGTCGCGGTGGTACAGCCCACCATGACAAAAGGGATCATGCTGAGACCCAATAATCCCTTGTAAAAATGCTTCATTATTAGAAATCAGGTATTTATAAAATAGCGCTATTTTAGTCCACTTTTGCGAAGAAATTCAGGATAAATTGCAATGAAATGTGTGCATCAGGTACAAAAAAAGATCAGACTATGCTGATCTTTTTTGGGGATTTGAAAATTACTTTTCAAGATATTGCAGTTTGTCTGCTTTACCGTTCCATTCTTCACGGTCAGCTGGCTGATCACCAATTTGGGTGATATTCGGCCATTTTTGAGACAGCTCAGCATTCAATTCGATGAATACTTCCTGACCCTCAGGTAACTCATCTTCAGAGAAAATTGCATTTGCAGGACATTCTGGTTCACATAAGGCGCAGTCGATACATTCGTCCGGGTTAATTACAAGGAAGTTCGGACCTTCATAGAAACAATCTACAGGGCAAACTTCAACACAGTCTTGATATTTACATTTAATACAATTTTCAGTGACAACGAAGGTCATGGCGACAGCTACCTAAAAAATATGGTTCTAATAACTAATGTGTATTTTAGGCAAAAACTGCAGCAACTAACAATTCCTTTTATTGATATTTGTTATATATAGGGCTGTTATTTTTGCAAAAAAACCGATGCAGATATCAAATTCAGAGATTATAGCTCCCTTAAACAAAACCGCCTCATACTGGATGAGGCGGTTGAGGATTTTAGCCTGGTAGTTTCAGTAGATCTTTCAGTGCATAAAGCTGCTGTAAGGCTTCACGCGGACTGAGGCTGTCGACATCAATGTCTTCCAGCAGTTCAAGTGCAGCTGATGGTTTTTCCACCTCAATAATCCGCTCAACGACTGTTTCGACCTGTTCAATCGCAAACAGATCAGGTTGTGGACTTTGAGGCTTGGTGTGATGCTGCTTTTCCAGAATACGCAGTCGGTTTTGTGCTTCCCGGATTACGCTTGCTGGAATACCGGCAAGTTTGGCGACCTGTAGGCCATGACTCTGGCTGGCTGGACCTTGTTGCACTTTATGCAGCAAAATCAGGTTACCATTCACTTCACGGGCAGTCACATGATAGTTATCAATACCTGATTCGCTGGCCAGTTCAGTTAACTCAAAATAATGCGTAGCAAACAGACATAAACATTGAATACGTCGGGTGAGATCCAGTACACATGCCCAAGCTAGGGACAAACCATCATAAGTGCTGGTACCACGACCGACTTCATCCATCAGTACAAGTGATTGACTAGTCGCATGATGCAGAATCTGCGAAGTTTCGGTCATTTCTACCATGAAGGTGGATTTACCTGTAGACAGGTCATCTGCCGAACCGATCCGGGTAAAAATGCGGTCAATTGGCCCCAAGGTTACCGCCTGTGCCGGAACATAGCTACCGCAATAGGCCAGCAGGGCAATCAGTGCTGTCTGACGCATAAAGGTAGATTTACCGCCCATGTTTGGACCAGTGATAATGGCCATCCGGTGCTGATAATCGAGTTGCGTATCATTCGGAGTGAAGGCAGTTTTGCTTAAAGCTTCCACAACAGGATGACGACCTGCCTGGATTTTCAAGCCAATTTCCGGACTATATTTCGGGCGTGACCAGTTGCGTAGGCGTGCCTGATGCGCAAAGTTACACAGCAGGTCGATCTGTGCGATGGCACTGCTCATCATTTGCAGGTTGCCAATATCCTCGCGTAATTCATCCAGCAGCATTTCAAAGAGCAATTTTTCACGCGCCAGTGCACGTGATTCGCTGGAAAGGACTTTATCTTCAAAGGCTTTCAGCTCTGGCGTGATGTAACGTTCGGCATTCTTTAAAGTCTGGCGACGAATATAATGTTCCGGTGCCTGTTCAGCCTGTGCACGGGTCAATTCAATATAGTAGCCACTAACACGGTTATAGCCGATTTTCAGGGTTGGAATGCCGCTCTGCTCACGTTCCTTGATTTCCAGATCAATCAGGAATTGCCCGGCATGATCGCGAATTTTGCGTAACTCATCCAGTTCTGCATCGAAACCTTCGGCAATAACATTCCCATCACGTAACAGAACTGGTGGATTTTCCACAATGGCTGACATCAAACGTTCATGCAGACCATGGAAATCACCAAGTTCTTCATTCAGTCGAATGAGTAATTTGGACTGCTGCTGGCTGACCATCGGTTGTAGTGCATGACGCAGGAACGGGATCTGAGCACAGGCCTGACGCAGCTGAACCAGATCCCGTGGACGTGCACTGCCCAATGCAATACGGCTTAATACACGTTCAATATCACTGATTTCTTTTAAGACCAGACGTACTGGCGATTCATGAAAGCCGTCTAATAATACCTGAGTAGCATCCAGACGTTCATCCAGAATGGCAGTATCGCGTAAAGGCTGCATCAGGGTGCGACTCAGCAGGCGGCCACCCATTGCTGTCTGACAATCATTGATTAACTGGAACAGCGAAGTACCATGTTCAAATAAGGGTTCAATCAATTCTAAATTGCGACGAGTAACTGGATCTAGCGCAATAAAGTCTGAACTTTGTTCTAGCTGAATGCTACGAATATGCGGCAGTGCAGTTTTCTGGGTTTCTTTGGCATAGTGAATCAATGCAGCCGCTGCGGCTTTGGCGAGTGGCAGATGATCAATCCCAAAACCTGCCAATGTACTCACAGCAAACTGGTCACATAAAGTCTTTTTGGCATTGTTCAGGTTAAAGTCGACATTTGGGCGTTTGCTGACCGGCACATCCAGTTGGCGTTTCAAATGTTCAACCAGATCCTGCTCTTGCAGATTTTCGTCCACGACAATTTCGCTTGGCATCAGACGTGCCAGCTCAATTGCCAGTTGGTTCAGGTCATAATCAATTTGTTGAACTTTGAAGATACCGGCGCTTAAATCCAGTAGAGCGATACCAATTTTATTTTGCTGAATGCATAGTGCAACCAGATTAGAAGTTTGATGTGCACCCAGCAGGGCATCATCAGTTAATGTGCCCGGAGTAATAATCCGAACCACACCACGTTCAACCGGACCTTTACCTGTGACCTCTCCAATCTGCTCGCAGATTACTACCGTTTCGCCTTTTTTTACCAAACGGGCCAAATATCCTTCTGCCGCATGGAAAGGCACACCTGCCATTGGAATCGGCTGACCATTGGCCTTGCCGCGATGGGTTAGGGTAATGCCAAGAATTTTGGCTGCTTTATGGGCATCTTCAAAGAACAGTTCGTAGAAATCACCCATACGATAGAACATCAATGAATGCGGGTGCTGCATCTTCACAGACATATATTGTTGCATCATAGGTGTTAGGGTAGAAAGATCAGCCATGAGTTCTGAACTGGTCATTAAGAAGAAATCCTTTAAAAAATAATGGGCAGACTGGTTAAGGCTGATGAGCTGAAGGCAATATAGTCGCTATTCATTTACCAAAGCAGAAACCATCAAAACAGCCATGCAAAATGTGTATTGAGCTAAGTCTAGCAAAATTAATTTTTAGAAAGAAATGGATTCGATGACTTCTGTCGAGTCTAATGAAAGATTGCCGGTTTTAAACACGAAAAATATGGATCGGAGTCAGGTCTAAATCATATACACATTGTTTTTAGACTGACGAGGAGCGATCTTAAAGCGATTACGGCCCTCTGCTTTTGCAGCATACAGCGCTTCGTCAGCCTGAGCAATAAAATCAGCCAGGCGATCATTTTCCTGAGGCTTGATACTGGCACAGCCAATACTCACCGTGACATGACCCGAGACCTGACTGGCAGGATGGAACAGCTGCAAAGCATTGATGCGTTGGATCAGCTCCTGGGCAATTTTCTGTATTTCTACTTCATCGATATAAGGATAGACCAGTAAAAACTCTTCTCCACCATAACGTGCTGCCAGTTCCATACTGCGGGAAGAAATGCCTTGTAACTGTTGGGCTACCAATTGTAGACATGCATCACCGGCAATATGTCCAAAATGGTCGTTATAGTTTTTAAAATAATCGATATCCACCATCATGATACTCAAAGGCGCTTGATGTCGTAGTGCGTGGCGCCATTGTGTGTCCAGATATTCTGTCAGATAACGTCGATTGGCCAGGCCAGTGAGCGCATCAAGTTGGGTCAGCCGTTCCAGTTCTTGTGCCTGTTGGGTCAGTTCCTCTTTATGCAGTTCGATAATACAATTTTGCAAATAGTTCTCACGATGCTGGCGGTCAATCGCATAGGCAATAATCATTCCAAGGAGACTGCTAAACGTATAGGTACGATGTAAAAAGGTCCAGTCAATATTGTAGTTGAGAGAAACCGTGACCAGATAACCAATCAGTCCACCGCCCCAACCCGCAATGAGTGCTGAATAAAAGCGCATACCGACAAAGCTATAGTTAATGACGACTGCATACATCATGGCCACGTGCAGCAGGGCATCATTATCAATATCCTGGCCAATCACGGGAATAATCACAAAAGAAATCGCGACCGCACTGGTCGCACCTAACGTGGTATACAGGTCAAAAAAACGATTAAACGGCTTGCTAAACGACATTAACCAAACTGCGATGGTAATTACCCCAACCCAGGCATACAGAGAAAGCCAATGAATTAGTTTTTCATCGATTGAAATGGTCTGAAAAATTCCGTAACTGAGCACAAAATACAGAACCAGAATAATGCTGCCCCGAAAACGAAATTCATAAGCAGCTTCGTCACGGTATTGCTGGCGATAGATTGGCTCGAGTTCTTTTCTGAAATACACATAGTTCAGTCCATGTGCAATCAGCTCATTTACTTTTTCATGGCTAATCTGTTTAGAGCCAGCTAATTTCATAAGGTACCATTACTAAGCAAATAAAGTCGTTTAACTACTGATACTGTAGATTGTATCGAATGGTTAAACTATTGATAGCACAGATAAAGTATCCTGCTCAAGAAATATCCTTTTATATATAAAAAAATTATATTTCATATAAATCATAAAAAAGTAATTTGATTACCTAACTATCTTTATCATCTCTTAGAAGTGCTTATCAATTTACATGCTCTTAAATTAAGTAACTTAAGATTTATAGCTATTTCGCAAGAGAGAAAATAAAAAACCGAAGTTTTAACTTCGGTTTTTATACTTATTTCAGTACTTTTTGCGGCTGATATAAACCGAGTTCAGTCAGGTGCAACCTTAAGATACGACGTAACTCGAGTACAGCTTCAGGCGTTTCCTGAATCGAATGACCACCTTTGATAATTTCCTCAGAAATTGCGCCTTTTAGCTCGGCACTTTGATAGGGAACCACATCATCTGTCATCACTGATTTATCGGTACTATCTGTCGTATTACCTATAATGTTGTGGAACTTAAAGCCTTTGTATGGCACGACATCACGGGTCAGCGCATTAAATTTCGAATTTTTGGATAAATCGCTTGGACCATTCTGAATCAGGTCATGTCCCAGTTCTTTGACAAAGTCCTTTAATCCGATTTCGCCTTGTAAGGTATCGGCAAAGGCACCCAAAAATGCGCCTGGTATGCGGATAATTTTACGGGCCAGTTTAGTATGCCAGCGATCGGCATATTCCGTCCCACGATGCGGTGTCGCTAAGAAAATGGCCCGGGTGAAATTCGGAATAGGTTGCATTTGCAGGCGTGCTTTAAAGAGCGGGTTATCCTTAAATTGTGCAATGCGGGTATTTTGTACCAGCTTGAATGCATCTTGAGTAATATCAGCCTGACTGACCATTAAACGGGCAATCACGCCTCCCATACTATGTCCGACCAGTACCGCATCTTTTTTGGCTGGTGCATTGTTCGCAACCCGGGCAAAGCCTTGCTGAACCAGGGCATTAATTTGAAAACGGCTTTCCAGAATCGGCATATTGGTAGAATAAAATACCTGCCAGACCTGGAAATTTTCCCTTAATACCGGATCACCCATAATGTCGTTGGTCAGACGAATCCAGGCTTCAGGACTACTGGCTAGGCCATGGATCAGGACAATCACTTTTTTCTTCGGATTGTAGGGTTCAAGCATATAAAGATGCGGCATGATCAGGTTGTCATCCCGGTCAATCAGCACCAGATAGGCAGCACGTCCTAAGTTATTTTCAGCCAGCCATAGGCCATAGGGTGCCGAGAAATTTGCAGCCAGCGCATATTGTTTACCTGCAACAGTTACTTTTTCATGTTTGTAAGGATCATGCAGTTTGAGCTGGAATTCCGGACCGTTAATAATCTGATCAATACTGGTCGCAGATTTAGGAACTGCGGTAATAGTAGTGGCCAGATAACGCGCCGAATGAATATTCGGATTGCTGCCTTCTGCATATTTGAAATTCAGTGGATCGACAATATATTTTTTATTTGGTGTGATACGTTTTTCTTCGGGAAGGACCACTACAAATTCCGAACCAAAACCGTCTCGACGGGTAATTGAACGTAGACCAGAGAAATTCATGTTATAGGTCGACATGAGCTTCTCAAAAGGCTGGTCTTTGATTTCAGGATAGTTTTCAAAATCTACTGTATAAATGCTGTTGCCGACCTGAATCTTGCGGCTGCCTTCTTTGGCCTGATGACGCTCGGAATAAACATGGATCAAATGCGAGATCGCCAGGTTATAAAAGTCACGAATCTGTACCTGACGGTTGTCAAAGATACGATCTTGTGGAGCACGCTGGGTTTTGAACAGATAGGCATAGCTATAACGAATACTTTGGTCCAGCATCGCCAGCTGCTGATCCTGGCATTTCTGGATATTCTGTTTTTGTAGCTGCTTTTTTTCTTCAGACTGGGTCTTGGTTAGAACGCTGCTTTTGCATTCTGAACCTTTACCCAATTGCAGCGATTTGGCCAGATACAACTCACTGGCAGTAGACAGAAGCTGTTCATCCAGAATCTGTGGGATCTCCTTGAGCGCCTCTACGCATTCCTGCGGCTGTTCGGTACAGATGCGTGCTTCACGCCCAGTCATGGACAGAACATTCAGGCTGGCTTCACTCAGTTTATCTCTGGTTAAAATGCTGTCACGTTCATTACTGATGGTGACATTGAAGGCTTGTTCTTTCACACTGACCACCTGACAGCCGGTCAGGACTGTGGTGAATAAGAGTGAACAGAGGACGAATGCTTTATTCATTTTATAGTGCATATGAAATCTGAATGCTCAGTTAAATATTGAAATAATGTTTTGTATTCTACTTATTTTTATCAGAAAAAAGACTGCCGAAGCAGTCTATTTTGTAACTCAGGTCACGAGCATTTTCACTTTAATTTTTGGGTGTCAGCACTTGCCATACATTCCAGCGACCTTGCTTCTCAATTTCCTGAATCAGCTGGTCTGCTACTTGTGCTTCTTGTGGGTATTTCACCTTGTAATTTTTCAGCACCTGAACTGCATTCTTTTTATTTTCCATGGCAATGTAGTTGTTTGCCGCAGATAAATAGGCTTCCTGAACACCAGCTTTCATGGCTTTTTCCAGATATGGAATTGCTTCACGCTGACCGCCACCCTCAGACAGACCAAAACCGAACCAGAAGTTGGCTTCAGCATCATCCTGGTTCAATTTCAGAATACGCTGTGCATAAGCCAATGATTTAGTAGTATAGACTGAACCTAGGTCGAGATTACGCGCCATAACGCTGGCTTTAAATGCACGCATTAAAATATCGAAAGAGGCATTATTGTTGGCAGCTAAAGTATCGAGTTCCTGAGTGACACGTTTCAGTTTCAGTTCAAAGCCTCTACGTTCCTGACGGTCACTAAAACGTGGTGGATAGTGTCGTGCTTTACCTTCAACTAATTGCAAGAAATCATCAATTTCAGTGATATCAATTTCATTCGGCCCAGCTAAAGTCGCATAACGCATAGAACGCGTATTGCTGTTTACGGTTGGAATGATCAGACGATTCACATCAAGGGTAATTTTTTCTGATGGGTTATCAGCACGGTTCACCACCATTTTGGTGACAGGCGCAGCAGCAGCTTTCTGCAAGTGCACTTCAAATGGAGGTGGTTCGTTATAATTGAATGGATTTAATGCATAAAAGGGTGGGGTCAGTTCCGGCTCAGCGAACACCATTGCATTTTTAGGTGTGTCTTGCTTTGAGGATGGAGTTGAACATGCGGTCAATGCCAGCGCTGCGAAGCAGGCAAGTGCCAAAGGCTTAAATGTCATGGTATACATCCATTTATGTTATTTTGAAAAATTGTGAGATTGCATGTTCGTCAGTCTAAGAAAACTGTAGCGAACATGCAAGTTACGGCGTGTTACCGTTTTTGATCAGGCCTTAGACTGAGAAGTCTGTGCTTCGCACTCACGGCGAGCTTCTTCCAGAATCTTTAGATCTTCCTTGCTGAGCGGATGTTCATTCAGCTGGGTTTTCTTGAAAGTAGGGTCAAGCATAGATAAACGGTTGCAAAGCATATTCATGCGTTTTTCATTTTGCTGAATACGGTCAAGTAGAACCCGCATACCTTCAATAATCGGATCAGACTGATCTTGTGTCGTCGCATATGGCTGGAAACCAATACTTTCTGCATAATCGCGACGACGTGCTTCAGCTTCATCTTTCGGCTGGTCTTTGGTAATAAACCGCGCAGGGTTACCGACCGCTGTGGTATTGGCCGGTACGGCTTTGGTTACAACAGCATTGGAACCGACCTTGGCATTTTTACCAACTGTAAACGGACCGAGAATTTTTGCGCCAGCGCCCACAACCACACCATCTTCCAGGGTTGGATGACGTTTGCCTTTATTCCAGGTCGTACCCCCCAAGGTTACACCGTGATAAAGAGTAACATCATCACCAATTTCAGCTGTCTCACCAATCACCACACCCATACCATGGTCAATAAAGAAACGGCGGCCAATCTTGGCACCCGGATGGATTTCAATTCCTGTAGCAAAACGGCTGAATGAGGATAAAGCACGTGCTGTGCCTTTACAGTCTTTGTTCCACAGTTCATGTGCCACACGATGCATCATCAGCGCATGAATACCAGGATATGTGGTCAAGACTTCCAGGGTGTTGCGTGCAGCAGGATCGCGCGCGAAGACAGCCTGTATATCCTCTTTGAGCTGTTTAAACATTAGATTTGATCCTTGTCCTGTTGGGTAGTGTGTGAAGATTTCTTCCAGGTGCCATTATTCAAGGCCTGAACCCGGCTGAAAATACCACGGAGTAAATGATATTCCATACGATCTAATTGTATACGTCCAAATAGGCGACGCAAGCGTAAAGGTAGCAATCGTGGATTTTTAGGATCCATAAACTCAATTTCTGCCAGCATTTTTTCTAAATGTGGATAGAACTGTTCCATCTGTTCATGATTCACCAGCGGTTCATCCCATTCCATTTCAATGCCATCAATGACCTGCATGGTGGCTTTA
Source organism: Acinetobacter sp. LCT-H3 (assembly GCF_001866125.1). Lineage (NCBI taxonomy): Bacteria > Pseudomonadati > Pseudomonadota > Gammaproteobacteria > Moraxellales > Moraxellaceae > Acinetobacter > Acinetobacter sp. LCT-H3. Next base: position 25,441 of record NZ_MODX01000026.1, read on the forward strand.
GCATCACGTGGATGTTCTACCTGATCCAATGCAGCCATACGCAGTTCATAGCAGATGACCTGAATTGCTTGTGCGACATTGAGTACGCCGTAGTCGGTATTCACTGGAATAGTGAGGTGATAATTTGCCATTGCCAGTTCTTCATTGGTCAGGCCACGGTCTTCACGACCAAACAGAATCGCAATTTCCTGTTGCTCTTGCACGACCGCAGACAGCGCTTTTTCAGCCGCAGGACGCACATCCAGAAGAGGCCAGGGAATGGTACGGCTGCGTGCGCTGGTACCGAATACAATCTGGCAGTCTTTAATGGCATCTTCAAGGGTTTCGACAATCTCGATCTGCTCGATCAGATCAGTTGCACCCGCAGCCAGCGCGTCGATATCCGGATGCGGATAGGTTTTTGGTGCCACCAGAACCAGCTTGGACAAGCCCATGGTTTTCATGGCACGTAAGGCACTGCCGATATTGGCAGGTAAAGTGGTATTGACCATGACAATACGCACATGGGAGAGATGTGCTGAAACAGCAGCATTGTCAATTTGACTCATGATGATTCCAATATAAATATTTTAAAGGTCAGAATTTATGAATATTGCGGCTGAGACTCGGCTTCATATTGCGCCAGGGCATCATCCATACTCATATCTGCAGGGGGAGGCGGCACTTCAACCGGCTTGGCCTCTTCATAAGATACCGCACGGGCAGCTTTAGATTTAACCTGATATTCAATATGCAAGGCAGCTTTACCAAAGTAGTCCCGTAATTTGACCAGCAGCTCATCCAGCGGAGCAACTTTCCAGTTCAGGCCCAGATGCAGCTCAGTCGTTGCATAGTCATAATCCAGATAAAGAATGACTGGAATATGCGTACTCATATCCACATTGGTATATGGCATGAGAATCTGTTGCAGATCACGGCTGAGGGTTTTACTGTAATGTTCCGCTTGCAGGGTAATCTTGATGCTATTGGCTCGTTTCTGGCGGATTTCGTTCAGGCTAAAGGCTTTAGTCAGACGACCCATTGGACGGTCAAAACCTTCGCGCTCATAAATTTCGCCTTCAATTACCACCACTTGATCCACCTGAACGATGTCTTTAAAGCGGTTAAAACGTTCATGATTGGTGGATACTTCAATCCGTGCCGTACCATCATCCAGCGTCACCATCATCCGGTTCGGGAAGTTGGCTACATCCACTACCAGACCTGCAAATACCGTCGTCACACCACGGCGGGTTGGGGTCAGTTCATTGATCTGACACGGTACAAAAGCTTTCAGTTCATTACGGTAAACATCAATCGGGTGACCAGTCAGATATAGACCAAGCGTATCTTTTTCGCCTTTGAGGCGGACTTCATCGGACCACGGTTTGACTGGCTTAGATGGTTTGCGTTGAACTTCTTCAACTTCACCAAACAGGTCCATAATACCAGTTTCACGGTTCTGGCGAGCCTGATCTGCAGCCTGTACCGCTTCAGGGAGTTGTGCCATCAGGTCAGCACGCTCGATGCCCAAGCAATCCAAAGCACCGGCACGAATCAAGGCTTCCAAAGTCCGTTTATTTATTTTTTTCAGGTCAATACGGTGGCAAAAATCAAACAGGTCTTTATAGGGACCTTCTTTCTGACGGGATTCAATCACCGACTGCATAGCCGCTTCACCAACGCCTTTAATCGCTCCTAGGCCATAGACAATGGTTTTTTCATCAGTAGCATGGAACTGGTAGATCGACATATTGACGGATGGTGGTAACACTTCCAGATTGTTCTTGCGGCAGTCATCAATCAGGAATACCACGTTATCGGTATTCTGCATTTCCGAAGACATCACCGCTGCCAGGAACTCAGCCGGATAATGGGCTTTCAGCCACGCCGTCTGGTAAGCAACAAGAGCATAAGCTGCCGCATGCGATTTGTTAAAACCATAGCCGGCAAATTTTTCCATATAGTCGAAGATATGGTTAGCTGTGGCTTCATCAATATCTTTTTTCGCAGCACCTTCAATGAAGATTTTACGCTGCTTGACCATTTCCTCAGGCTTTTTCTTACCCATGGCACGACGCAGCAAGTCCGCGCCACCGAGGGTATAGCCGGCACAGAACTGTGCAGCCTGCATTACCTGTTCCTGATAGACCATAATCCCGTAAGTTGGCTCTAATACGCCTTCAAGCAGGGGATGCAGATATTCAAACTCACCGCCGTGCATACGATGGATAAAGTCAGGAATCAGGTCCATTGGACCCGGACGGTACAATGATACGAAAGCGATAATCTCTTCAAATTTGCTTGGGCGAGCTTCTTTCAGCATCTTTTTCATGCCCACGGATTCAAACTGGAACACTGCCGTGGTATTGGCTTCGGCAAAGACCAGATAAGCATCTTTATCATCTAGCGGGATATAAGCAATATCCAGCGGTTTATCGCTCTGAATTCGTTTATTGATATTCTTAACCGCATCTTCAATTACGGTCAGGTTACGCAAACCCAGGAAGTCGAACTTCACCAGGCCGGCTGCTTCAACATCGTCCTTATCGAATTGGGCAACACGCGCAGTACCATCAGCATCACACATCACAGCTGAGTAGTCTGTCAGCTTGGTTGGTGCAATTACTACACCACCGGCATGTTTACCGGTATTCCGGGTAATACCTTCAAGCTTGAGCGCCATTTCCCAGATTTCAGAAGCATCGTCATAATCCGGATTGGAGGGATTGGTAACGACGTCTTTCAGTTGTGGCTCGGCTTCCAGAGACTCTTCCAGGCTTAAACCCAAAGGTTTGGTGGGAATCAGTTTGGAAATGCGATCAGCCAGACCATAGGATTTACCGAGGACACGTGCCACGTCACGAATTGCCCCTTTGGCCGCCATGGTACCGAAGGTCGCAATCTGGGAAACTGCTTCTCGGCCATAAGTACGCGCTACATAATCAATTACGCGGTCACGACCAGCGATACAGAAATCGACGTCAAAGTCAGGCATCGAAACACGTTCCGGGTTTAAGAAACGTTCGAATAGCAGGTCATAACGCAGTGGATCAAGGTCAGTAATTTTTAAACTGTAGGCTACAAGAGAACCGGCACCTGAACCACGGCCCGGACCTACCGGCACACCATTCCTTTTGGACCACTGAATGAAGTCCATTACGATCAGGAAGTAACCCGGGAAGCCCATGTCCAGAATAATCTTGATTTCAAAGGCCAGACGTTCATCATAAGGTTGACGGATTTCCGGCCAGTCCTCACCACGTTGTTCAGGGGGATACAGAAAGTCTAGGCGTTCTTCCAGACCGACTTCACATAAATGGGTAAAATAACTGCCTATGGTATGACCTTCCGGAATCGGATAGTCTGGTAGGTCATTAAAGCCTAAACGCAAGGTGACATTGCAGCGTCTTGCGATATGAAACGTATTTTCAATCGCGGTTGGAATATCCGAGAAAAGCTCTGACATTTCTGCTGAACTTTTAAAATACTGTTCAGGACTATAGGTTTTAGGACGGCGATTATCACCAAGTACATAACCATCGGCGATACAGACACGTGCTTCGTGTGCTTCAAAGTCTTCACGTGCAAGAAAGTGCACGTCATTATGTGCGACTACACCGATATTATATTTTTTGGCGAGTTTGACCGCCTCTTCAATGAAAAGGTCTTCATTAGGACGACTGGTACGAGTAAGCGCTAAATATACGCGATTACCAAATTTCTCTACCCATTCTTGTAGTAAAGGTTCAGCCTTATCGGGATTTGAAGTAATCAGCATTTTGCCGACATCAGATTGCATACCCAGCAATACGATCATGTCATCGTGCTGCTTTAAAATCCAATCTTTTTGTACACAAGGAATATCCAGTTGTTGGCCGCTAATAAAACCTTCAGAGACCAGTTCGGTCAGGTTGCGCCAGCCTTTATTGGTCATGGAAAGCAGGGTGACACGATGTTCGGCATCATTCAGGCGAATTTCAGAACCGAGAATTGGCTTGATGCCTTTATCTAGGCATTTTTTATAGAATTTGACCGCAGCATGGAGATTAGATAAATCGGTTAGCGCGAGTGCTGGCATCTCGTCATTAGCAGCAGCTTTGACCAGGTCCGGTATCCGTACGATGGATTCAGTAATTGAAAATTCTGTATGAATACCAAGATGAACAAAGTGCATAAATGAGTCCCTGCAAAAACCACTCGATAGTTTAGCACGGGATTTATTGTTTCAGTTTGAAATTGAGGGGAAATGCTGAACTTTTAGATCTTAATTTAAAGTAGGCTTTGGAGTGATTATTCTACTTAAACAAGGATAATTTTCCTGGAATTGAATCTATAGCCCAGCGACATGGATGTCGCCAGTTGATCTGTGGCACAAGGAAGTGCCATCAGAGCAACAAAGGGGTTTTGTTACTTTTGCCCAGTCAAAAGTAAGGGGAAGCTTTTAACGGTAAGGTTTGTTATCCTAAGATTAAAAGCAAAATAATATTTAGTAATAATTTTAATAGACAGCTCATGAATTCAGAAGAATTAGAATTTCAAAAATAAATGATTTCTATAATTCATGAGCGAGTACACTAAATCTCTTACTTTACTTTTGAAAGATGAGCAGCACTGCTGCGCAAGGTAACAAAAATCTTCTGTTAGCTTGATGATATATCCCTATATCACAAGCCAACGGGCGACATCCATGTCGCCATTTCTAATAGCTAATAAAGTGTGATTTTTTTTAAATGAAAATTTCTAATAATGATATGCGCTTTATGAACTTTAGTATGAAAAATAAAACCCTCAGAAAGAGGGCTTTATTTACTCAGAGAATTAACTTAACGAAGCCGTGATAACCAGTCACCAAGACTTTGTACAATTTGTACCAGGATCAATAAAACAATCACGGTCATGATCACCACTGAGGTATCAAAACGCTGGTAACCATAAGAGATTGCAAGATCACCAATACCACCAGCGCCGACAGCACCTGCCATTGCCGTAGCTCCAATCAGACTGATGGTGGCAGTCGTAAGATTCAGAATCAGCGAACTACGCGCTTCCGGCAGAATAAACTTGAAAATAATTTGCATTGGTGTTGCACCCATGGCTTGGGCAGATTCGATAATGCCTTCATTTACTTCAAGCAGAGAGGTTTCCACCAAGCGGCCGATATAAGGCCCCACATAAATGGTCAAAGGCACAATCGCTGCCCAAGTACCAATTGATGTTCCAACCAGAAATTTAGTCAGTGGAATAACAGCAATCAGCAAGATAATAAATGGCAGGGAACGCAGTGCATTTACAATCGGATTTAGACCATGATAAATCACACGGTTTGGCAAAATTCCATTTGGACGAGTAACTAATAGAGTAATCGCCTGAATAAAACCCCAGATACAACCAAACAGCATCGCGAAGAACACCATATGGAAAGTTTCTTGCAGTGCAGTCACGAACTGGTCCATCGACAGCGAGCTTTTCCAGAAAGGCGCAGTGATCGTAGTAAGCCACTGTACAATTAAGTCTCTCATTCCTGTACTCCTGCCTGATCTACCTGTACGCCGTTATCTCGGAGATATTGTATTGCAGCTGTAATTTGCGCGGGATCACCGAGAAGCTGGATAAACATCTGTCCAATCACCGAACCATTAATTTCAGTCATATTGGCAAACAGGATATTCAAACTGATATCAAACTGTTTGATAACGCCCTGAATCACAGTTTCCTGCGCTGAGCTACCCAGGAACTTTAAACAATAAATACTGTGATGATTCTGATTTTCCAGATTCGTCAGAATATTTACGGGCAGGTTTTGCTGGAGCACCGTCTGGATAAAGTTTTTCGTGGTCGGATGCTGAGGCTGACTGAAAATCTGTAAGGTAGAGCCAGTTTCAATCACGTCACCTTTTTCCATCACGGCAACATAATCACACACAGTTTCAATTACATCCATTTCATGGGTGACCATCACAATCGTAATGCCTTGTTCTTCGTTAATTTTTTTAAGTAGCTGTAGAACAGATTTGGTGGTTTGTGGATCAAGTGCAGAAGTCGCTTCATCACAGAGTAAAATTTTTGGATGATTGGCAAGGGCACGGGCAATACCGACACGCTGCTTTTGACCGCCAGACAATTCATCTGGAAACGCATGGCGTTTATGTTTCAGGTCAATAAAGTCTAATAATTCTTCGAGGCGCTTTTCCCGTTCTGCCTTGCTCCAGCCGAGGAGTTTCATTGGCATTTCGATATTGGCCGCCACAGTTTTAGTTTGCATTAAATTGAAATGCTGAAAAATCATGCCGATGCTGGCACGTTCTTGACGCAATGCTTTGGCATCGAGTGCGGTAAAGTCTGTTCCGTTAATGATAATCCGGCCTGAGCTTGGGCGCTCAAGCAGGTTGATCAGACGGATGAGGGTGCTTTTACCGGCACCACTATAACCGATGATGCCAAAAATACTGCCGGTTGGAATCTGAAGATTAATCTGATTCAAGGCATGCAAGGTTTGACCCTTAAGCTCATACTGTTTTGAAATATCTTTAAATTCAATCATAGTGTCAAAAACTGCATCACGGATAAAAAAACAGGCAAGAAATCGTCCTTGCCTGTTCTAAAAGTCTATTATAGTACTATTTTGATTCAGTTAAATACGTCACAGGTTTGTTTACCGCAACCTTTGTACCGCCAAAGTGTTCATCAACATAGGCTTTCACAGCAGGAGTATGATACAACTGGCCAACTTTTTGAAGTACAGGATCATTTTGACGATCGGCTGCAACGGCTAAAACGTTCACGTTCATTTTAGTGCTTTGATCGATGGCCTCATAGTAGATCGCATCTTTCAATACGTTCAGACCACCTTCCATTGCCAGGGTATTACCTAAAACAATCGCATCGACTTCGTCTTTCACACGTACCGCTGTTGCCATTTGAATCGGCTTGATCACGATCTGTTTCGCATTTTCAGTGATGTCAGCAGGCGTACCTTTAACCAGATCAAAGTTTGGTTTAAGTTTTACCAGACCCGCAGATTGCAATAATAACAGTGCACGTGATTCATTTGCGCCGTCATTTGGAATGGCAATCGTAGCGCCAGTTTTAAAGTTTTCTACTTTTTTTACTTTGCTTGAGTAAATCCCCATTGGCTCAAGATAAGTCGTAGAAAGTGGAGCAATCTTTTGTGTATTAGCGTCGTTATAAGCCACCATATAGGCATAAGACTGGAATGCGTTAACATCAATTTCTTTATTGGCAACAGCAGTGTTCATCGACACATAGTCAGTGAAGTTTTTTACATCCAGCTTAATGCCAGCTTGCTCAGTTTCAGGTAAAGTGGCAATGTAGCGCCAGATATCAGCATCTGAACCTGTAGAAGCCATAGTCACTGTTTGCAGTTCACCTGAATCTTTGTTTTGTGCTGCATCCGTTGCAGGGGCTTCTTGTTTTCCGCATGCAGTTAAAGTCAATACAGATGCACTGAGTAAAACGCCAAGTAGCTTTTTCATAAAGATGTCCTAATTCTCGTGTTGCCTAAAGTATATGCATTTTAAGGTCATGTGAAAGAGGAGTTTTATGATCTCTTCCTCAGACTTTAGATCAATATTGCATTTGACTCTGGCAGGGAAAATGCAAATGTACTGCAATAGTTCACGTTAGTTTGATCGGTTTAGAGTTCACCAAACGCTATATACTTTTTCTATTTGGAGAGAGTAAATAGAGGTTATTTAAAGATATAGTCGTAAATGATGCTCTGGATGGGCGCAATCATAGCAATTATTGTTTATTCAATATAGTGAATAAAAAGTGGTTGCTTATCTGATTAAATGAATAGTAGTTTTGAAAAAATATTAGTAATTACAATATATTACTTTTACTTTAAATGAATTGGATATTCATTTTGATGAAAAGAGGGTCTTTATAATATTTTTGCCGATATTAAGCATAAAAATGCATATAGATAAATATAAGAAAAATATCTGATTCTTGGGAAATTAAGAAAATTTTATCTTAACGACATAAATCTTTCCTTCATGCTCACTAGGCGATGCAGGATCTGATTTTGATTTTCTTAGTTCATGATACTGCAAGCATGTTTTAACAGAAGAGGATATGCAGATAATCCGAACGCTGTTTTTCATAGAGTACGTGTCTACACAAGATATGATCGGCAGGTACAAGCGGATGGTCAAACTCTCCTACTTTTTCTAAGCCAATTTTTTGCATGACACGTTTTGATGGCGTGTTGACGCATGCAGTAAAAGAAATGACTTTCTCTAGACGTAGGGTTCTAAAGGCATATTTCAGTACCGCTTTGGCCCCTTCAGTCGCATAGCCTTGATGCCAATATTGCGGTAACAAGCGCCAGCCAATTTCAGGGGCATCTGCCATTTCAAACTCAGGCGGATGCACGTGTAGCCCAATAAAACCAATAAATTCACCGGTAGCTTTGAGTTCTACAGCGAAAAGTCCCCAACCACGTTTTTCTATGTCAGTGCGGATGTGTTCTAGAAAGACCGTTGCTTCGGTTGCATCGAGTGTTTTCAGGAAGTAGCGCATGACCTCATCATTTGCGCACATTTGGATAAATGGGGCAGTGTCGGAATCTTGCCATTGGCGTAGGATGAGGCGAGGGGTTTGGATGTTTTTCATAGATGTAATATTATTTCCTTAATTTTTATCATAAAAATAAAATGAGGGTGTGATGTATATTTTTGAAATTATTACTCCTGGTATTTGGCTTGATTATGAGGATCGAGAGTGGAGTTGGGAGGTTGAAAGTCAGCTCCGCTCCTTAGAAGGACAATTTTTCGAAGCAAATTTAGCATTAAATCTTTTTCACTCAATTGATCGCCAAGAATCGACATCTAAAGATGATTGGCTTCGTGATAATAATAGAAGAAGTGAAATAAGGGAGCAAATTGAAGCTGAAATCCTTCAAGAAGGTAAGAATTATTGGGAGTATATGGATGAGATCAATTTAAAAACAGAAGTTATTTTTAAAAGAGAAAAATGGAGTCAAGGGCACATACCTAGAGAATTTAATCATAATTTAGCATTTTTGTATGCACGAGCATTTTTATATGCTTTGGATACTTTTGATAAATTTCTTAAAGTCCTTTCTAACTATGAACGTGTTCCAATCGAAGTGAAAAATGCATATCAGAAAATGTCGGAATATTTTCCTAATTTACGTGGTGTTAGAAACACAGTTCAACATTTAGAGGATAGATCAAGAAGATTGGGGGGAGGAAGAAATCCAAAGCCTTTGGATTTAAAGCCTGTTGATAATAGATCTCTTTCATA